>JBEKYO010000004.1:0-67888 GCA_049510875.1 Steroidobacteraceae bacterium | reverse complement strand
GCCGCGGCCTCGATGCAAATGGGGCCCGGCTCGCTCACCCCGCTCACGAGCCTCGCGGTGTTCGGCGTGGGGGTCCTCCTCTCCACCATACCGTTCAACCTTTACTTCATGCGCCGTCCCCTCGTCGATGTTCCGGTGTCGATGCGCGGCTATGCGGCCGGCGGAATTGGCTGGCACTTGCTGGGACTGTTGGGCGGCGTCATTTGGACCATCGGCACCGCATCGAATCTCATCGCCGGCAGTTCGGTCGGGTTCGCCATCGCCTACGCGATCGGCCAGAGCGCCCCGCTGGTGGCTGCCCTATGGGGCATCTTCGTATGGAGGGAGTTTGCCGGCGCCCCGCCGGCGGCAGTGCGCGCGCTCGCGGCGATGTTCGTCTTCTATATTGCGGCGATCGGCATCCTGTCGCGCGCAATATGAGAGTCCACCGCCCATGACGGCTGCCGGCGGCACCCGCGCTTACGTTCTGGTCATCGGCAGCGCCAGCGTTGATGTGTCGGTGATGACGGCGGTGCTGCCGCGGCACGGCGAGACGGTCATCGGCCACGGATCCCTCATCGCGCCCGGCGGCAAGGGATCCAATCAGGCGGTCGCGGCTGCGGCCTGCGGCGCCACGACGCACTTCGTTGGCCGCACGGGCGCCGACTCGTTCGGCGGCATTATCCGCGACGGTCTCGCGCGTCGCGGCGTGCACATCGAGGAACTGCGAATGGTCGCGGACGTGGCCTCCGGACTGGCCACCATCAGCGTCGAGGACTCCGGCAGGAATGCCATCGTCGTCGTGCCCGGATCGAACGGCCGTCTCACGCCCTTGGATCTGGACGAAGTCTCGCCGCTGATTCGGGGCGCCGCGGTGGTCGTCCTGCAGTGCGAAATCCCCATCGAGACGGTGTATCGCGCCATCGAACTCGCCCACGCATCCGCGACGCCGGTCATTCTGAATCCCGCTCCCTTCCGAGGGCTCGATCTGGCGCGCGTCGCCCGCGGAGTCACCTACCTCGTGCCGAACGAAACCGAGGCGTCGCAGATGTGGGGCGGGCCGGTCGAGACGCTGGAACAAGCCGGGACCTGCGCATCCTCGTTGCACGCGCAGGGGATCCCCTGCGTGATCATTACGCTGGGTGCGCAGGGCTGTATGGTCGCCGACGAACAGCCGGTCCGGCACTATCCCGGCCACCGCGTCGTCGCCGTCGACACCACCGGCGCCGGCGACGCGTTCGTCGGGTGTCTCGCCGCATCGCTCGCAGGCGCCCGTTCGCGCGACGAGTCCATCCGCCGCGCGCTGCTGTACTCCGCGCTGTCGGTGACCGCGCGGGGCGCGCAGGTTTCCTTTCCGCGCGCGGATGACTTCGAGCGCTCCTGGAAGGATCATACGCAAGCGCACCAGGCCGCCGCGCCCCGGGCGCCCGGGTCCTAGGAGTCTCCTAGGCCCTCCTGGGCCGACTCGAGCAGCTCGGTGATGAGCGTCGATGCGCCGATGCGAAAGTTCGCGGGCGCCGCCGTGCCGGATCCGAAGCGACGTTCAAACTGATCCAGAAAACCTCGCGCGGCCGCGAGGTTGCGAATGCCCCCGGAGACCTTTAATCCGACGGCGCCGCCGCCCTCCCGTGCGCGCGCGATGACATCGAGCAGCACCGCCACCGCCTCCGGCGTCGCGCCCGGCAGGGTCTTGCCCGTCGAGGTTTTCAGGAATTGCGCCCCGCCGGCGACGGCTATGTCGGCCGCACGGCGCACCGTATCCGGCGCGCCCAATTGACCCGTTTCCAGAATGACCTTGAGGACCGCGCGGCCGCCGCAGGCGGCGCGGCATGCCTGCACCAGCGCAAGACCAGCCCCCGCATCGCCTGCGAGCAGCGCCCGATAGGGAAACACGACGTCCACTTCGTCGGCGCCCTGGGCGACGGCGGCGGCGCTCTCCTCGGCCGCTTGGGCGGCGGTTGCCGCGCCGGCCGGGAAATTGGCGACGACGGCGACCGGCACCCCCGTGCCGCGCAGCGCCTCGCGAGCGACGGGAAGGAATCGGGACCAGGTGCACACCGCCGCCACCGTGCCGGCCGCCGACACGGCAAGCGCCGATAATCTCACGATCGCCGCCGCATCATCCGTCTCATTGAGACTGGTGAGGTCGAGCAGCGCAACGATGCGCCGCGCGATCGCGGAATCCGGTGACTTGCCGACGGCGCCTGTCATGCCGGCAATATTGATCGGTTGCCCGCCGGTGCGCAATCGGCCCGCTCATTTCGCCGCCGCGGTCCGGCCCGATGGCGTCGGCGCTGACATCAGCGCGACGAACATCCGGGTGAATTTCGCCAGATCCAAATCCACCTGGGCGTGGACCCGCTGCAGATCGACCGCCGGCTTCAACGCTTCGCTCCACGTCAGCGTCTCGCCGTACGCGGGTCCATGGCTCACGTCGACATCCATGTAAAGCACCCGCTCCTGCGTGATGATGCTCGGATCGAGCCATGCGCACGCCGCCAGCTCGTCCCACAAATAATATCGATCCTCGGAGTATTTCGCGATGTAGCGGGCGGCGGGATTCGGCGACTTGGCAATCGCCTCGAGCATTGCCAGCGTGAACATCGCCTTGATGGACACATCCACGGTCGTGACATCGATGCGCGGCCAGTGGGCCCGCAGCGTGATGCGCGCCGCCTCCGGGTCGAACCAGAAATTGAATTCATGGCGGGGGCTGGTGGCGAACTCGAGATCGTCCGTCTGCGGATCCAGGCTGCCGCCCATGACGATGAGGCCCCGGGCGAGTTCCGCGAAGTGCGGGTCGATCGAGATCGCGACGGCAATATTGGTCAGCGGTCCGGCCGCGTACACCGTCACCTCATGCGGATGCGCGTGCACTTGCCGGATCAAAAAGTGCGCCGCGTCCTCGACGATCGGCGCGGTGTGCGGCGGCCCCTCCACGAGCGGCGGCACCTCCCAGGGCCCGGGAAGCGCCGGGCGGGACGGCGGACTGGCGCCGGCATCGGCGCCCTTGTCGGCGAGCGGATCCACCTTCTGGCCCCATGCGCCGAGCCACGCGACCTTGCCTGCCAGGGCCGACGCGAGCCGCGTTTCCTCCTGCGTGCGCACCAGAGGAAAGACCGCGCCCAGCGCCACCGGGACGTCCGCCCGGCCGATCAACTCCAACATGCGCAGCGTGTGCTGCGCCTCCTCGTCGCGCCAGGCATTGCCGGTCACCATGGTGATGCCGAGTACCTCGACGGCCGGGGATTGCAGCAGCACCATCATGGACATTTGATTCGAACCGCCGGGTCCCGAGCCGTCCTGATCGATGAGCACCAGTCGCCGTTGCGCCATGGCCGGCGTGAGCGCCGCGGCGGCCAGTGAGATCGCGAGCAGCAACGCTCCGGTCTTGCTCACGGGCTCACCTGCACCAGGCCATCGACGGCGATCTCCTCGCAGTCCTCGCCCGGGCCCCCGCGATCGACCACCAGGAAACGCGCAGTGCGCTCCAGCGCGATCAGGGAGTGGTGCCACGTGTTGCGGCGGTAGTTCACACCCTGCCTGCCCGATGTCAAGTAGGCGCGCAGTCGGCCCGCGATGGGCCCCGGACCATCCTCGGCGACGACCACGAGAAATGGCTGCGCCTCCAGCGGAAAGAACGCCTGACTGGACAACGGATGGCGCTCGAGCTTGCGAATCTGCAGGGGCGGCGCGCGCGGACTCGCCTCGAACACGCTGATGAGCGGCCGGCCGCCGCGTTCGGCGACGTCGACCGTCGCCAAATCGTCGAAACGCCGGCAGGTGTCCTCGTTGATCCAGCGCGACGCCCGGCCTTCGCTCTCGATGACGTCGCCGAACCGGGCGAATGACTCGGCCGTCAGTGCTGTCGCCCGCAAAATGGTGCCGGCCACGATTAGCCCTCGGTGCGGTCCGGATGTCCGAAGAACCGGACGCGGCTCAAGCCCCCATCCGGGTGCATGTTCACGCGCACGTGCGAAATCGGACCAAGATCGAGCAACTCGGCGCGAAACTGCGCCACATGGTCGGCCTTGAGCCGCTGCGGTGCCAACAATAACGGCCAGTAAAGACACTGGCTGGTCAGATCGCCGCCTGCATCGGCATTCAGCAATACCGCATTGACGGATATCTGATGCGGAAAGTTGCCTTTGAAGTGCGCGGTGTCGACCTCGATGCTTTGGATGCGGCCCGCATGCCCAAGGGACACAATGACCCAGTCATACCCCGGCTCACGGCGCCGCCGGGTTTCCCAGCCGTCCGCCATGCTGGCGCCACGGCCCGGGAGCAGCAGATTACCCATCGAGCCGTAGTGTTCGTCGCTGCATGCCAGCGCGCGGCCGCCGTTCAGGGCGGCTGCCAGATCGATGGGCTGCGCGCCGGGGGCAGGAGTCCAATCCCGGTGGACCGATCCGTAGGCCCGCAACCGCGCGATCCCGCCGTCCGGGTAGATGTTGAGTTTCAAATGAGTCCAGACGCGCGCCGACTCGAGCGGGAAGAAGTTGTGCCGATCGCCGAGCAGAGAGGAGGCAGGCAGCAACTCGGTCCACTGGGTATGCTCGTCCGGCGGTCCATCGAGGCGGCACGCCTGCACCGAGGCGCGGGGCGGGTAATTGCCGGTGAAGTATCGCGTATCGAGGTCGAGCAGCGCGAGCGTGCACGGCCCCGCCAGCTGCACGATGCAATGGTCGTACCCCAGGTCGCGCCGCCGCCGCGACTCCCAGCCGTCCATCCACTTGCCGTGCTCGTCGTAGACACCGGCGTGCCATTGCGGTTCGCCCGGGCTCAACATGCGCGACACGGGCGCGAAAAATTCGTCCGAGGCGGACAGCGCGCGCGCGCCCAGCCGCTCGTCGGCCATGTTGATGCTGCGGCCTATCAGCGCAGCGTAATCGCCGGGGTCAATCATCCGTCTCGCACTCCTCCGAAACCACGCCGGCCAGGCGATATCCCGCGATCAATCCGATCTCGCGCAACGCCGTACCCTGCTCGAGCGGCAGATCGTTGCGCAGGCGCCGCTCGCAGGCTGCAATGATGGACTGTGGCGTATGGCCGCGCACGGCCAGAACGAACGGCATTGCAAATTTGAGGGCATAGGCCGCATTGAGCTCCTCCAGGCGCGCAAGCTCCTCGGGCAGACCGGCGTCGAGTCCGGCGCCGCGCTGCTCCTGCGCCGACGCCTCGGTGAGCGCGGCGCGGCCGCGCAGCCCGAGTTTCGGATGGGCGCGGATCAGCGCCAGCTGCTCCTCGGGCGTGGCCTCATCGACGGCCGTACGCATCGCCTCGAGCAGCTGGTGCCGCGAGCCGAACGGCCGCGCGGCGCTGACGCGTTCGGCCACCCACGGAGAATGCTCGAAGATTCCCGCGAGCGTCGAGGCGAACTCGGCGGGCGGCAGAGTGTTCAACTCCGACAATGCAATCATCGGGGCTCCTGCCGGGGGTGCGCGGCCAGCCAATGCCTCGCGATGTCGACCCGGCGGCAGATCCAGACATGCTCGTGCCGGCGAACGTAGTCGAGAAAGCGCTCGAGCGCGCCGATGCGCCCGGGCCGGCCTGCCAAGCGGCAATGCAGACCAATGGACAGCATCTTCGGCGCATCGAGCCCATTCGGGTCGCCTTCGCGATACAAGGTGTCGAACGAGGCGGCCAGGTAATCGAAGAACTGGGTCCCTGAATTGAAGCCCTGGGCGGTGGCGAACCGCATGTCGTTGGTGTCGAGCGCATATGGCACCACCAGATGCGATACCACCGGCCCGTCGGCGCCGTCACCGGTCTTCACTTGGGTCCAGTACGGCAAATCGTCGGCGTATGAATCCGAGTCGTATAGAAATCCGCCGTGCTCGACCACCAGGCGCCGCGTCTGCGGGCTGTCCCGGCCGGTGTACCAGCCGAGCGGTGCGGCCCCGAACATCTCGCGCAGAATCGCGACGGCCTCGGCCATGTGCGCCCGCTCGGTCTCGGCGCCGATCTGCTGATAGCTGATCCAGCGCAGTCCATGACAGGCGATCTCGTGGCCCAATTCCCGGAAAGCCGCGGCCGCCTCGGGGTGGCGCCGCACGGCCGCGGCGACCGCAAACACGGTGAGCGGCAGGCGCTCACGCTCGAACGCCCGCAGCACTCTCCATAAGCCCGCGCGCGACCCGTACTCGTACAGCGACTCCATGCTCATGTGGCGCATGGGAAACGCTTGCGCGCCGATGATCTCCGACAGAAAGACCTCCGACGAGGGATCGCCGTCGAGCACGCAATTCTCCGCGCCCTCCTCGAAATTCAACACGAATTGCAGGGCAATCCGCGCACCGCCGGGCCAGCGTGCATGCGCAGGGCGCCGCCCGTAGCCAACCAGATCGCGCGGATAATTCATGTTCATGGCTGCGCACCGTGACCGATCCACATCAGCACAATCGCCCGCTCATCGTCGGTCATCCCCGTGAGATTGCCGAGCGGCATGGCGCGCATGGCGAGCTGCTGCTCGATTTGCGGCAGATGAGCCCGTACTTGATCGGCGTTTTGCAGGACGATGCCGTTGGGAGGCGCGCTGAATCCCGGCTGCGTCGGGTTCGCTGCATGGCAGGGCACGCAGCGCTCGCCGAGGATGGCCTGCACGCGCTGAACATCGACCGCCGGCGGCGCGGCGCGCGCATCCGAACGCCTCACATTGCGCGGCGGGGCGAGCGCGATTACGAGCGCGCCGAGCGTCAGCACGCCGAGTACCGCCGGGGCGGCCGCGGCGTAGCCCCGGCGCTGCCCGGGTTTGTGGCGCGCCACGAACCAGGCCCGGATGCAGGCGCCGGCGAAGCTCATCGCGATGAGCACCAGCCAATTGCGGCGCGCACCGTATGTCACGGCATAGTGATTGCTGATCATGACGAACAGCACCGGCAGCGTGAAATACGTGTTGTGAATGGAGCGCTGCTTGCCCTTGAGGCCCGGCCCCGCATCCGGCTCGCGGCCCTGCTGCTTCGCGAGCACGAGTTCGCGCTGCCCGGGGATGATCACGAACAAGACATTGGCCACCATGATGGTGCCGAGCGCGGCCCCAAACAGCATGAAGGCGCCGCGGCCGCTGAACATCTGGGTGAGACCCCACGCCTCGACGGCGATCAGCGTGGCCAACACCGCGGCCAGCGCGCGCGGGCTGCGGCCAAGCGGCGAACGGCACAGCGCATCGTAGACCAGCCAACTGACCGGGAGAGCCGCCAGCGCGATCCCGACCGCCGCCACCTTCGTCAGCGGCAACACCGCGGGATCGATGAGATACGCCTGCGCCTGCCAGAAATATAGCAGACACAGCAGCAAGAAGCCGGACAGCCAGGTCGTATAGGCTTCCCAGTAGAACCAATGCAGCGTCGCCGGCAACACCGGCGGTGCGATTCGGTATTTTCGCGAGCGGTAAAAGCCGCCGCCATGCACTGCCCACAATTCGCCCGCCACGTTGGGATCGGCGGGCTCCAGGGCGTCGAGCGGCTGCAAGTGATTGTCGAGCCAGACGAAATAAAACGAGGCGCCGATCCAGGCGATGCCCGCGATCAGATGCAGCCATCGCAGCAACAGTCCCGCCCAATCGAGCAAATAGGTCAGCACGCGCGCGCCGCCTTCTCGGTCTGCGCGGCGGGGGAGCCGCAGCCGGCGCAGCCCGCCGGCGCGCAGGGCGCGTCGATTTCCGCGGCCCGGCTCCTGCCTTTGTCCACGCCCAGGCTCATGTCTTGCAGGATTTGCGCCGCCACTGCGACGGCGATCGCCCCCGGCCATTTGCTCGCGATGCCGCCGATTCCGATGGGACACACGAGGCGTGCGATGGCGCTCGCCGGGACGCCGTCCCGCGCCAGGCGCGCCCGAAATCTCGCGGATTTGGACAGTGAACCGATCAGCCCCGCCCAGCCAAAATCACCGCGCCCGAGGATTGCGCGGCACAGCGCATAGTCCAGCGGGTGGCTGTGCGTCATCACCAGGAAGCGAGCGCCGGCGGGCGCCCTCGCCACGCTCGCCGCCGGATCGGGGTCGGCGAGGATGCGGACCGGGCTCGGAGGCTGCGCAGGAAATTGCCCCGCGCGCGAATCGATCCACGTCAGGCTGAGCGGCAGCTCCGCCAAAACTCGCGCGACCGCCTGTCCCACATGTCCCGCGCCGTACAGCCAGAGGGGCGGTAAGGCCTCGTCCAGGCGCTCGAGCAGGGTGATTTCCCCGCTGGCGGCGCGCAGCAGGCGCGGCGTCGCCTGCGCGCGCGGCATTCGCAACAGTCCGTTCGTTTCCCCATCGTCGCCGTCGGAGCAGGTCACGCGGCGCGTCATGCCCCCGGGCCCGAGCGTGCTCGCGAGCAGCGCCGTGCCGCGCTGTGCGGCGAGATGCGCGGCCTCGAGCAACCCCAGGTCCGCAGGCGTGTAGCGTTCCATCCACACATCCACGACACCCCCGCAACACTGCCCGAGGTCGGCGCCCAGCACCATGCGCTGCAGGCGCGCCGGCGCCGCCGCCGCCTCGAGTAATGCGCGCGCGTGGGCCACTGCCTCCCACTCGAGCTGGCCCCCGCCGATGGTGCCATCCGTGGTTCGCGAGGCAACGAGCATGCTGACGCCGGCTTCCCGCGGGGCCGAGCCGCGCACCGTCGCCAGCACGATGCGCACGATGGCCGGTTCCAGTTGCAGCGCGCCCGTCAGCGCCGCGAGCCAACCAGGCGCGTTCATACGGGCACCCGCGCGCACAGGCCGCCCAGTGCCCGCAGTACCGCTTCGGGCGTCGCGGGAGAACCCAGGTCCGGCAATGCTGCCGCGGGGCCACAGCTCGCGATGGCGTCGCGGATCGCGTGAAATACCGACAGCGCCAGCATCAAGGGCGGCTCGCCCACGGCCTTCGACCGATGGATGGTGTCCTGCCGGTTCGGCTCGCCTGTGAGCAACCGCACTACGGCATGCTCGGGCCAATCACGCGCCGTGGGTATCTTGTAGGTCGAGGGCGCATGCGTCTGCAGCTCGCCGCGCGCGTTCCACCACAGTTCCTCCGAGGTAAGCCAGCCCACGCCCTGCAAAAATCCGCCTTCGGTCTGCCCCAGATCGATCGCGGTGTTGAGCGAAGTGCCGGCGTCGTGCAGGATGTCGACGCGCAGCAGCTGCGTTTCGCCGGTCAACGTATCCACCGCCACTTCGCTCACCGCCGCGCCGTACGCGAAATAGAAGAACGGCCGCCCGCGCATGGCCTGCTTGTCCCATGCGATTTTCGGCGTCTTGTAAAAACCCGTCGACGACAGGGAAATGCGTGCTTGATAGGCCTGCCCCACCAGCTGCGCGAACGTGAGCTGGTGCTCGCCCACCTGCACCCGGCCGTGCGCGAATCGCACGTCCCGGGGCTCTGGGCCATAGGTCTCGCACGCAAACCGCACGAGACGCTGCCGAATCGCCTGGGCCGCGGCCTGCGCCGCCTTGCCGTTCAAGTCCGTGCTCGCCGACGCCGCGGTCGCCGACGTGTTGGGCACCTTGGAGGTGTCGGTCGCCGATACCCGGACCGCCGCCAGCGGCAGCCCCAGTTCGCCCGCCACCACTTGCGCGACCTTCGTGAACAGACCCTGCCCCATCTCGGTGCCGCCATGGTTGAGCAGCACGGTCCCGTCGCTGTAGACATGCAGCAGCGCGCCGGCCTGGTTGAACATCGTCGCGGTGAAGGAAATGCCGAATTTGACCGGCGTCAGGGCAAGACCGCGTTTGATGACGGAATTGCGCGCGTTCCACGCCTTAAGCGCCAAGCGCCGCTCGCGGTAAGCGCTGCTCGCCGCAAGCTGATCCACGATCTCGTGGATGACGTTGTCTTCGACCACCTGCCCGTAATGGGTCACGTTGCGCTCGCCGACGCCGTAGAAGTTCTCGCGCCGGACATCCAGTGGATCCGCGCCCAACGTGCGTCCGATCTCATCGAGAACGTGCTCGATCACCATCATTCCCTGCGGGCCGCCGAAACCGCGAAAGGCCGTGTTGGAGACCGTATGAGTTTTGCAACGATGCGAGACGATGTCCACATGTTCCAGAAAGTAGGCGTTGTCGACGTGCATGACCGCCCGGTCGTTGACCGGTCCCGACAGGTCGGCGGAGTACCCGCAGCGCGATGCCAGCATGACGGTGAGTGCACACACCCGCCCCTTGTCGTCGAAACCCACCTCGTAATCGGCGAGAAAGTCATGGCGCTTGCCGGTCATCTGCATGTCGGTGTCGCGGTCGATGCGCAGCTTGACCGGCCGGCCCGTCTTGTGGGCGAGCACCGCCGCCGCCGCCGCGAACAAGGCCGGCTGGGTTTCCTTGCCGCCGAAACCGCCGCCCATGCGCCGGCACTGCACGATCACGTCGTGGGAATGCTTGCCGAGCGCATGCGCCACGATTTGTTGCACCTCGGTCGGGTGCTGGGTCGAACTGTGGATCAGCATGGCGCCGTCTTCCTGCGGGATGGCGATCGCGATCTGGCCCTCGAGATAGAAGTGGTCTTGACCGCCGATGAGCAGCGATCCGCGCAAGCGATGGCGCGACTGCAACAGCATCTCGTGGGGCCGCCCGCGCACCACCTGCGCGGATGGCAGCAGGTAGCTCTGCGCGGCAAGCGCCGTCCGGATGTCCAAGATCGCCGGCAGCGGCTCGTAGCGGACACGGGCGCAGCGCGCGGCCTTGCGGGCCGCGGCATAGGAATTCGCGGCCACCGCGAACAACGGCTGGCCGGCATACTGCACCAGCTCCGCCGCGAATATCGGATCATCGTGATGCGGGCTGTAGTTGTTCTCGCCCGGTACGTCGCCGGCCGTCGCGACGGCCACGACGCTCGGCATGCCCTCGAGCGGCGTCAAGTCCAACTCATGGATGCGGCCGTGCGCGATGCTGCTGAGACCGAACGCCGCGTGCAGGGCGTTCGCCGGCAACGGAATGTCGTCCGCATACATTGCACGGCCGCTGACGTGCAGGTGCGCACTGTCGTGACGCGGCGCGCCATGCGCCGCTGGTTCCGCCGCGAACTCTTTGGCGGCCATGCTCAACGCATCGCCGCGGCGGCGTGGGCGGTGCGCGTGGCGCCGGCCGTGCCGCCGTGCTCGAGGTGGAACCGGCGCAACAAGTTGCCGGCGCCCTGCAAGCGATACGCGCTGCTCGCCCGGAGGTCGGTCAAGGGCGCGAAATCGGCGGCGAGCGCCGCCGCCGCCGACTCGATGCTTGCCGCGTTCCATGCCACCCCGATCAAGGCATTCTCGGTCGCGCGCGCGCGCGCGGGAACGGCGGCCATTCCGCCGAACGCAATGCGCGCAGAGCCGACTCGCCCGTCCGCCACCTGCACGGCAAACGCGGCGCAAACGGCCGAAATGTCCTGATCGACGCGCTTCGAGAGCTTGTAGCTCGCGACCCACTGCGCGGGTCGCGGCGCGGGCACCCGCACCGAGACGATGAATTCACCCGCTTCGAGCGCCGTGCGCTGATACCCCAGATAGAAATTCTCGAGCGCCATTCGGCGGCCGCGCGCCCCGCGGCGCAGGTTGAGTTCGGCGCCAAGCGCAATCAGCGCCGGCATGGAGTCGCCGATGGGCGAGCCGTTGGCGAGGTTGCCGCACAGCGTGCCCGAGTTTCGCACCGGCGGTGAGCCGAATCGCTGCGCGAGTTCCGTGAGCTCCGGATAGTCCGCGACGATCTCGCCCCAGCCGTCGGTGAGCGAGACGGCGGCGCCGATCTCGATGCCGGCGGGATCCCTGCGCGTTCGGTTGAGTTCCGCGACCTCTCCGATGTAGATGATCGGCGGCAGATCCTTCAGTTGCTTGGTGACCCACAGCCCGACATCCGTGCCGCCGGCCAGGATCAGCGCCGTGGGTTCGCGCTCGAGTGCCGCGGCAAACTCATTCAGGGTTCGCGGCGCGTAAAAGCCCGCCGTCGCGAGTGCGCGCTCGCGCTGAATCGCGCGCAGTCCATTGCACCGCCGGGCGGATCCCGGTTCGTCACGGTTCCAATGCGCGGGCGCCGCATACTGCCCCATGCGGGATCCCGCCTCGATGATGGGCCGATACCCGGTGCAGCGGCACAAGTTGCCCGACAGGGCCTCGAGGATTTCCTCGCGCGACGGGGCCGCAGATCGCAAATACAGGGCGAACAAGGACATCACGAAACCCGGGGTGCAAAAACCGCACTGCGATGCATGATGGTCGACCATGGCCTGCTGTACGGGATGCAAGCCGCCGTCCGTGGCCTGCAGGCTCTCCACCGTGACCAACTCGCGCCCATCGATCGTGGCCAGAAATCGGATGCACGAATTGATCGCTCGATAATCGACGCGGCTCGCGCCGGGAGCGAGCGTGCCCAACACGACGGTGCAGGCACCGCAATCGCCTTCCGCGCAGCCTTCCTTCGTCCCCGTGCGATGCAGGCCGTCTCGCAGATACTCGAGCACCGTCATGGTCGGAGACGGATTGGTCACGGTCACGGGCTGCCCGTCGAGAAGGAAGCGAACGGCACTTGAGTCGCACTTGGAGTTCTGGGTCGACAAGCCGGGCTATCCTCCCCGATACACGGCGTAACTCCAGGGCGAAACGAGCAGCGGGACGTGATAATGCTCATGCGGCGAGGCAATGCCGATGCGAACGACCGCATCCTCGATGAACGCGGGCTCGGGCAGCGCCAGTCCGCGGCCCCGGAAATACTCGGCCACGTGGAATGTCAGCGCGTAGCGGCCGGCGTGAAATGCATCGCCCGCGAGGAGCGGGCCCGGCGACCGGCCATCGGGGCCGGTGCACGCAGAGGCGAGCAGCCGGGGTGCGGGCGCCGACAGCTCATGCAGCTCGATCCGGACGCCGGCCGCCGGCACGCCGGCGGTGGTATCGAGCACGTGAGTCGTGAGCTGGCCCATGTGTACGGTTCCTGACTTACCGGGCGGCCAGTCGCCCCTGATTTCCCAACAACAACATGCTATAGATGTGCTTTTTACAGTGTATGCGATTTTTACCCAGGACGGTAGGATGGAAAAGCGGCGGGTTCCCATGGAAGATTTCATCATCGGGCTGCCCAAGGCGGAGCTTCACCTGCACATCGAAGGGACGCTCGAACCCGAATTGGCGCTGCGCCTCGCCGAGAAGCACGGCGTGACGCTGCCGTATGCGACGGTCGGCGAACTGCGCCGCGCCTACCAGTTCAAGAATTTGCAGTCGTTCCTCGACATCTACTACGCAGGCGCCGAGGTTCTGCGCGACCAGGAGGACTTCCACGCATTGACCGCGGCCTACCTGCGCAAGGCCCATAGCCAGGGCGTGGTGCATGCCGAAATCTTCTTCGACGCGCAGACGCATACGGCGCGAGGCGTGCCGCTGTCCGCCGTGATCGCGGGGCTGCGCCGCGCCGCATCGGAGGCCGAACGCGAATTCGGCCTCACGTCGCGGCTCATTCTGTGCTTTTTGAGACACCTGAGCGCGGACGCAGCGATGCGCACGCTGGAGAGCGCCCTACCGTACAAGGAATCGATTGCCGCAGTAGGCCTCGATTCATCGGAGTCCGGGCATCCGCCGTCGAAGTTTGCCGCGGTGTTCGCGCGGGCGCGCCGCGAGGGGCTGCTTGCCGTGGCGCACGCCGGCGAGGAGGGGCCGCCGGCCTACATCTATGAGGCCATGGATATTCTGCGCGTGCAACGCCTCGACCATGGCGTGCGCTGCGAGGAAGACCCGGAACTGGTCAGGCGCCTGGCGCGCGAACGCATGCCGCTCACGGTCTGTCCTCTGTCGAATGTCCGGCTCAAGGTGTTCGATCGGGTCGAGTCGCATAATCTCAAACGCCTGCTCGACTTGGGTCTCTGCCTGACCGTCAACTCGGATGATCCGGCCTATTTCGGCGGGTACATCCTGGAGAACTACCTCGCCGTGCAGCGCGGACTCGGGCTCTCCGGTGCCGAGCTGGCCGCGCTCGCCCGCAATTCCTTCGAAGCATCGTTCCTCGACGCGCCGGATAAGCTCCGCTGGACGGCGGCGATCGATGCCTACGTCCGCGCCACCGTGCCCGACGCCGGCGGCCCGCCGGCGCTTTAGGATCGCGGCCCCGCGCGCACCGGGCGCGGCGATCGGTCAGGCGGGCGTGGCGCCCTGCGCGTGCACGCGCCGGTTTGCCACCCACACCTCGCGGATGTTGACGCGGGCCGCGTGATAAACGATCTTCTGCACAAGCTCCTCCGGCGTATCGCGCCCGCCTAAGCGCAAATTTCCGTGCCGCGCGCCGCCATCGATCACCACCGCATCGAACCGATAGCCTTCCTGGAATACGCCCACGGGCAAATCGAGCGCAATGCCGCCGCCGGCCGTCGCCAGCCAGAAGGCCGTGACCGCATCGATGCGCGAGTCGGGGCGCCGTCGCTGGCCCCGGGTGAGCGTGGGGTCGACGCCGGATTCGAGGCTGCGCGAAGCGATCACCGCGTGGCGTGCGTTCTCGAGGATGGAGGGACTCGCGCCGCCCGCAATGTCCGACCCCAATCCGACGTGAACTCCCTGGCGCATGATGCGCCGCAAGGGAAACACTGCATCGGAAAAATACACGTTCGACAGGGGGCAATGAGCGATTCCGGCGCCGCGTTCCTTGATGAGCGCGATGTCCTCGTCGCCCACGAAATTTCCGTGGGCAAGAATGGTACGCCGGGACAGCAGTCCGAACCCGTCCAGTGCCCGGGTGTCCGACATGCCGCAGCGATCCAGAACGAACCCGTGCGCCCAGTCGCTCTCCGAGCAATGCGTCTGCACGTGACAGCCGGTCTCACGCGCCAGCCCACCCAGACGGCGCAGCAAATCGTCCGAGCAGGACGGAATGAAGCGCGGCGTGATCACGGGCGAGACCAACGCGGCCTCGTTGCCCGGCATGGAATGCACATAGCTGATGAACGCGCGCGTGTCCGCCTCGGCGCTTGCCGCGGAGGCGTCCCGGTAATAGGCCGGACATTGCTGCGGATCGTCCATGGCAACCCGCCCGATCAGCGCCCGTTGGCCCCGGCGCAAGCAAATGTCCGCGAGCAGTTGAGTCGCGGCCAAATGAATGCTGGCAAAATACAACGCGGTGGTCGTCCCGTTCGCCAGCAATCCGTCCACCAGGGACTCGTACACGGCGCGCGCGTAGTCGAGATCCGCGAAACGCGCCTCGAGCGGGAAGGTGAACGCTTGCAACCACTCCTCGAGCGGCAGATCCAGGGCCAACCCCAGCTGCGGCCATTGCGGAGCATGGACGTGCAGGTCGACGAATCCCGGCACCAGGTACTGGGCCGGCTCGAGCATCACGAGACGGCCTGCTTCCGCGAACCGCCCGGCCAGCTTGCCGGCCTCGGGTGACTCGCGCGCGTGCACCGCATCGATGGTTCCATCGCCGCCGACCACGATCAACGCATCGCGCAGAATCTCCACCTGCCCGCGCACGGGCGTGTGCAGCACGCTGCCCAGGAAGGCCCGATCGGACGATGGTCGAATCGACATGCGGTTCTCCGCCTTACGCCAGTAGCCCACACGGCCGCGGCCGCCCGGGCGACGGCCACGCTTTCCTGCCAGGACATCGCGTGTCTAGAATTTGCCGCTGAGACTCACGTCGTAGCTGCGCGGCGGGACCCGCGTCAGAAAATCGTTGGCATAGAACGGGATGTCGTTGATGAGATTATGCCGATCGGTGAGGTTGTAGATCGAGAACTTGATCAGATATTTCTGGAAGGCATAGAAGGCCGCGGCATTCAACGTGTATTGCCACGGAATCACGGGCGACTGGTAGTACCCGCCCCTGGCCTCGTAGTATGCCAATTGGGCCGGCGGAAGGCCTGGGTAACCCGACTGGATTGCCGCCAGGTCGAGATAACCGGATTGGGTCGTTTCGATGGGTCCCGTCACCTGAATATTCGCCTGGGCGCCGAAGCCGGACGGGTGCTTGTAGTTCGCAAGCACGTTGAACAGGTGTTGCGGCACGCCCGGGTCCTGAAAAGTCTGGTTCGGCAGGAACGGATTTGCCGTCGATACGCCGGCTCCGTCATAGTTGATCCCCGGCATCGCCGGAAAGTTGTAGAAGGTCGATGGTGAATCCAGCGTGGTGTGCAGATAGGAGTAGCTGGCGGTGGCGAAAAAATGCGGATCGGGCTGGTAGTTGAGTTCGATCTCCGCGCCCTTAATGTGAGCCAAGGTGCGCGCGAGGCCGCCCACGCCGGTCGTGATGGTGCGCTCCTGTTTGAATATCGCGCTGGAGAGAAACAGCGCCTTGTCCAACAGGTCGAATTTCACGCCCAATTCTTCCAATAGGGTGTCCTGCCGCAATTGCCACGTGGGATCCTCCCCCCAGGTGGCGATCGCGCCGTCATTGGCGGTCGGGAGGGTGTATTGCGCCTTGTTGTACGTGAGGTAGGTCGAGACATGCTGGGATGGGGTATAGACCACACTGACGTTGCCGTTGTACAGGCCATACCAGTTGGTGGACGCACTTTGGGGCAATGGGGACAGGCCAGGGGGCGCGCCGTAATCCGGACCTCCGAGCGGATCGGAATAATTCAGCTGTACGAGGTCGCCGCGCAGGCCGTAGAGCACGCTCCATTCGGGCGAGAACGTCATCCGGTGTTCGAGGAAAATCGCCGCGTCCTGCAGATTGGAATCGACGGTACCGTTCAAAAATCCTGAGACGGCATATCCGTCCGGGCCCGGAGGCCCCTGAAAACGTCCTGGCAGCCCCCACTGCAGACGGTTGAAGGCCGCATTGTAGAGGAACGCCCCGGAGCCGGCCTGCAGCGATGCGGGGAAAATCCACGTGCTGGGGCTCTGGGATAGATCGAAGATGCTCACCGGCTCGTTCACGAAGTTCTGGATATCGAGCACATGGGCGTAGCGGTACGTGACGCCGGCATCGACATCGTGATTCGCGCCGCCGATTGCGAATTTCACCTTGAAGTCGGTTTTGTTCTCGACCGTGTAGCTGCCCTTCGCGGTATCGGCGTAGTAATCCTCCGTTTCGTTGTAGCGGTTCATGTAATCGTAGAATGTATTGTTGACGATGGAGAAATTATCCGCGGCATTGAACGTCTGGATGATCTGACCCTTGACGTGCAGCGAGTGCGCCCCGGTGCCCGGCGGCTCGTCGATGATAACTCTGTCGTTGAGTTGCGCGGATCCGGTCAGGTCTATTTCCGACCCGAACCCCGAGATCCCCGAGGCGCCGCCCACCACCCCGCCGGTGAGATACGTGCCATTGTCGATGAGTCCCTGATTGACGCGATTGACGCCGTCGTTTTCACGGTATCGGGTGTCCTCGAAGCCGCCGGTGACGAGCACGCTGTACCGCGGCGTGACCTCGGTGAGCACGGACGCAAACAGCGACTGCTGGTGGAAATACATGTCGTAGTAATAGCTGCCGCTGTCGTCGGAAGTAAAGCTCACGCGCGCAGCCACGTTCGATGTCAGCGGACCGTCGATATCGAAGGACGCGCGCCGCTTCTGCTGGCTGTCGGCCTCCACGTTGAATTGTTCCGTCGACTTCACGAACGAGGGCATCTTGGTGGTGATGTCGATCGCACCGCCCACCCCCGCGCCGGGTCCCGCCTGGACGCTCGCCGGTCCCTTGACTATGTCGATGGAATCGACGCTGTTGAAACTGATCGGGGCGCCGTAGCCGTTCAAGGTGAAGCTGTCGCGCATGCCGTTGAAGAACATGTCGGCATACTGGCCGCGGATGCGCGGTATGTTCGGCTCACCGAATGACGCGTCCGAATAGCTGCTCGAGGTCAGATAGGAGAAGCCGCCCGGATTCTGGATGTTGAGCGCATCGAGCTGCGCCTTCGATAGGAGGGTGTTGTTGCGCGGCGTGTCCATCACGCCCAAGTCCAGTCCGTATGCCGACGTGGAACTCACCTGCGTCGGGAGGACGAGCTCTCCTCGCTTGATGCCGTTCACCACGATTTCGTCGAGATCGCCCGTCGATGTCGGCGGGGATGCCGAAGGGTTCGCCGACGCATTGGTTTGCTGCGCATGCGCGGCGTGGTAAGCGGTGAGGAGCGAGACCGACGCGATGACAGATACACGAATCCATTGTGTCAAAAGTCACCTCATCCCCATTGTTTGTGTGCGCTCGATCCTATCAGGCACTTAAGGGGTGTCAAGCGCACGCCCCGCCCGCCCTCTTATGGCGCGCGCGGGCCTGCGCTCTGCCCCAATTTATTGCGTTGACCGGGCTGCCCGCGCCATCGCCATGGACGCTGCGTTTTGCGGCTGCCGCGGGACCTTCCATGGGAGCGTCGCCGGTGCTCCGCGATCGACGATTTTCCTGCTGTTGATGTACTGGTAAGAATCGGCCCAGGGCTCCGGCGCAAACGCGGCGGCGATTGCCAAATATGCCGGGTATGGCGCAGCATCGCGGCCGCGGACCCAGAATGGCAACCGGTGGGATTGAAACCAAGATCATGGACAAACTCTTCATTTCGGCCAACTCGCTGCTGCGCGACTCCATGGAGCTCGCCCGGCTCATCGTCCGCAGCGGCTTTCGGCCTACGTACCTGGTGGCCATGTGGCGCGGCGGCGCGCCGATCGGTATTGCGGTGCAAGAAGTCCTCGAGTATCACTCCATCCATGCCGACCATATCGCGATCCGCACTTCCTCGTACACCGGCATAGGCGAGCAAGCCAAAACGGTTCGCGTCCACGCCATCGACTATCTGGTGTCGCGCCTGTCCGCCGAGGACGAGTTGCTCTTGGTCGACGATGTGTGGGACTCCGGGCGCAGCCTCGAGGCCGTGCTCGCCGAACTCAAGCGCCGCTGCCGGCGCAACTTGCCGGACAACATCCGCATCGCCACCGTGTACTACAAGCCGGCGCGAAACCGCAGCATGCTGGTGCCCGACTACTACGTTCAGGCCACCGATCGATGGCTGGTATTTCCCCATGAAATCCAAGGATTGACGCGCGAGGAAATCCTGGAGCACAAGCCCGTCGGGGCGGACTTTTTCGATCCGCCCCCCTGACGGCCCTGCTCCAAGGCCGTCGCACTCAGAATTTGTAACCGAGCGTCGCGTACCATTCGCGCGGCGCGTTGTACGATCCAAAGACCACGCCGCCCGCGACCTGGTCTTGGCCGGTGGTGATGTAGCGGCGATCCGTGAGATTGGTGCCGCCCACCGTGAAGGTGATCCGGCCGTCCGGGCCGACGATCGAGGACGACGCGTTGAACATGTCCACCTTCGGGCGCGCGAGCAGCGGCGTGTTCTCCACATCGTTGTACATCTGGCTCGTGTGCGTGTAGTCGATGCCGAATCGAAGGGTCGCTGAGTTGGGAAGCTTGGTATGCACGTCGGGACTCAACGAGAATTTCAGGCGCGGCGTCTTCGGCAGCTCGCTCCCGGTGTATGCCAATGCGTATTTGTTGATCTCGGTGTACTTCGCATCCAGATAGCCGATGTTGCCGTTCAACGAGAAGTGCGTGGTCAGCAACGATTGCACCTCGAGTTCCACGCCCTTGATTTCGGCGTTACCCGCATTTTGGGTGACCGGCGATGAGCTGATCTGGTAGGTCAGCTGAATGTCGTCGTAATGGCTGAGAAAGGTCGCGGCGTTCACGATCAACTGGCGATCGAACCACTCCGATTTCAGTCCCAGTTCATAGGTGCGGTCTGTTTCCGGACCGAATGAGGGCGCCGGGGATCCCGGAGGCAGCGGCACCTCCAATCGAGTCGTCCAGCCCCCGGTCTTGAAGCCCTTTGCGTACGACAGGTACGCCATGATGTCGTCATCGAAATGATATTGCAGTCCGGCCGTCGGGGTGAACTCGTTGAAATCCTGATGGTTCTCGCCGTACGGATACACCTGCAGGGGGTTGTACGGGTTCGGATAGCCGAGCACCTGCTGGCAGGTGAGGTTTGCCGGCGCGCCGATCAGGCTCGCCGAGGCGTTGTAGGGGTAACAGGTGGAGACCTTGTAGACGAACCCGTTGAGGTCCTGCTGCCCGCCGGTGAAGGTCTTGCGGTCTTCGGAGAAGCGTCCGCCCAAGGTCAGGCCGATTTTCTCGGTGACCTTGTAGTCGGCGTGCAGGTAGGCGGCATAAGAGCGCGTTTCGAGCTCGTTCGGACCATCCACCTGCAATAGGCCGCCGCCGAAGGTGACGAAATCGTGGATGTAGCCGCCTTCGTCGAAATAGTACAGCCCGGCCACCAGCTTGAGCTTCGAGTCGAACAGATCCCCGATCAGCTGCAGTTCCTGGGAGAACTGGTGCTGTCCTTCGGCAAAGCTCAATTCGAAAAAGTCGATGGGCGATCCATCGGCGTCCAGGCCGCTCGCCCAGTGCAGGCGGCGCGAGCTGGTGATGGAGCGGAATTTGAAGGCGGAGTCCAGGTCCCAGTCGACCGTGGCTGCCGCGCCGTACGAGTCGAGCTTGTCGAAGTTCTGGCCGGTCGCGTAGGTGGTGTCGATGTTGCCGGTGTTGGTCACCGCCGAGCCCCAGAGCAGTCGCGTGGTGGCCGGGTTCAAGTTGGCTTGCCAGAGTGGCGTACCGACCACGCCGCGCGGCCCGCAGATGAGCGCGGTGGCCGGCGGAAGCCCCAGCAGGCAGTCGTTGTAGAACGGGCCGAACGTGCCGCCTTGGGAGAATTGCGTCACCGTTGCCAGCACGGTGCTGGCCGTCGAGGGCTGGTTGGTATGCGTCCAATCACCGGTAAACGTCGTGGTCACCGCATCCGAGGCTTTCCAGACCAGCTTGGCGCGCACGATCTGCTCATTGGTGCCGCCCTGGGTATCGAACGCCTCGGTGCCGGAACTGTGCAATGCGCCGACGGGGTCCGATACGTAGGGGGTCGGCGACGGGTAGGCGATGCGCCTTTCGTAGCCATCCTGGTACTGCGTGGCGAAGGTGATCGTCGACAGCCAATTCGGAGCGAACGGGATGTCGGCCATTACCGAGGCGTCGCGGCGGTTGTAGCTGCCGGTGGTGACCTGGCTCTGGATGGCGAATTCATCGCCGGGCGTGCGCGTGACGATGCTGATCGCGCCGCCGATGGTGTTGCGGCCGAACAGGGTCCCCTGCGGACCCTTGAGGATTTCGACCCGATCGACGTCGAGGAGGCTTTGATTGGCACCGACCGTGCGGGCGAAGTAGACCCCATCGACGTATACCCCGACACCCGGGTCAAGATTGAAGGCGAAGTCGTCCTGGCCGATCCCTCGAATGGACGCCGACAGCACCGAATTCGAGCCCGAGAACGGCGATCCCTGATCGAGATTGACGTTCGGCGTCAGGGCCGACAGTCCATGGATGTCGGTGATGCCCTTGGCGCGCAGCGTGTCTTCCGAATAGGCGGTGATCGCAATGGGAACCTGCTGGATGTTCTCCGAGCGCTTCTGCGCCGTGACGACCACTTCGGCGAGTTGGTCGGTGGGCGCGCTGGCATGGGCGTTGGTGTCCTGAGCACAGGCCAGACCCCCATGCAGCGCCGAGCTGCAGATTGCAAAGGCAGTCAAAAGTCGTCCGATAAGGCTTTTGTGAGACATCACCGATTCCCCCGATTGATTGGCTGTATCGCCCGTGTTGTTTGTGGAGTCATCGCTTCCCGAACCGCTCCCGGCAGCCGGTTCCGTGCGCTTCTTACCGCTGTCGAGAGGGCCGAGAATGGCGATGGTGCGCGGATTGACGAATTCGAATCGCAGCCCCGAATTGGCCAGCAATTTGCGCAGCGCCTCGTCCGCGGAGAGCGAACCCTTGACCGGGGTCGCCCGCAGGCGCGCCACGAGGTCGGAGGAAAAGAGAATTTGCAGCCCCGTCTGCTGCGCCAGTTCATTGAGGGCGTCCCCGAGCGGTTCCGCCGGAATACTCACGCTGTACGGGCCGCTCCCGGCCTGTGATTGCGCGCCGGCGCTCGTCCACAGCACGAGGGCTCCGACCGTATTCAGCAGCATCGTGCGAAAACGCATGCCATTCCCCGGTTCATCCTTTGTTCTTTATCGTCATCGGGAACCGCGCCGGCGGACGTCGCGGTACACCCTGGCTTGTGAGTACTGTGCGGTCGAACCACCGAAACCCGGTAGTCGAGCCCGGCCACTACCGGGTTTTCCCGAAAACCGGCACCATACTCACATGCCGACGGACAATGCCAATGCCGCCACGCGCCTGGCTAAAACCGCGTTTCGCAATCACGCGGTTGATTTGCAGCGTTTTTTGATCCGCCGCGTGAGCCACGCCCAGGACGCCGACGATTTGGCCCAAGAAGTGTTCGCGAGACTCTTGCGGGTGCGGGATGCCGATCTGATTCGCACGCCCCTCGCCTACCTGCTGGGCATCGCGACCCACGTGGTACGCGAGTTCCGGCAGCGCAGGCACAACGAGCGGGTGGTGTACGATTCGGATGTCACGGACGCACTGTGCGAGCACGCGGATCAGGCGGCGTGCGCCGGCGTCGAGGAACGATTGGAACTCCAGGACCGGTTGGACCGCGCGATGATGCAGCTCTCCCCGACTCATCAACTGGTGGTGCTGCTGGTCAAGCGGGACGGCCTCTCGTATGCCGAAGCCGCGAAGGCCGCCGGCCTGTCCATTCACACGATAGAGAAGTATCTGGTCGAGGCGCGCGCGCAGCTTCGGATCAGGCTCGAAGAGCCCTAGGAAGTTGGCGAAACCCATGGAGAATCCCAATCGGCAACTCGAGTATCTGCACGCCCAGCAGGCATCCGCCTGGGTGCAGATCCTGTTCGATCCGACCCTGGACCAGCGAGCCGCTTTCGTCCGGTGGCTGAAGGACTCGCCGCGCAACGTGCGCGATTTCCTGTTCATGCTGACCGTCGAACAGGCCCTGGATCACCTCGACTCGGGCCGCTTGCACAGCATCGAATCGCTGTTGGCGCAGGTCGACGGACGGGTCATTCCGCTGCGGACCCCGTTGGCCCGGGCGCCCAGCGGCTCGGTCTTGCGCCCCCGCAGGCGATACCTCCTCGCGGCCGGCCTGTTGGCGGCGACCTTTGCCGCGTGGCAGTTCCTGGCTCACCAGCCGTCCGGGTGGAAGGAGTTCGCGACCGCCACCGGTGAACAGAGGGCGTTTGAGATCGAAGATGGGTCCGTCATTCACCTGAATACCGATTCCAAGGTTGCGCTGCGCCTGTCCGCCCGTTCGCGTGAAGTACGCCTGCTGCGGGGCGAAGCGCTGTTTCGAGTGCACCACGACAGCTCGCGGCCGTTTCTGGTGTATACCTCCGATGCGGTCATTCAGGCGATTGGGACGCAGTTCAACGTGTACGACCGGCCCGATGGCACCGAGGTCGCCGTGATCGAAGGCCGCGTTAGCGTGACGCCGGAGCCGCATCCGGCGCTGGCAAAGTTCAACGAACCGGCGACCGGCACCGCCAATGGCCGCGCAACGGATCCGCGCCATCCGGAGACCGGCACGCGAAGTGTGGGAGCCAGCGAAGAAGCGCACGTCGACCGCGGCGGCCTGCTCAGCGTCCATGCGGTGCCCGATGTCGCCGATGTCGTTGCGTGGCGCGACCGTCGCCTGGTTTTTCGGGAAGACAGTCTCGAACGCATCGTCGAGGAATTCAATCGCTACAGCAAAAGGCAGATTCACCTGGAGGGCGCGGACGTTCAAGCGCGCGTGTTCAGCGGAGTCTTCGACGCGGATGACCCCGACTCGCTCGCTCAGGTGTTAGCCAGGGATTCCAGCCTGTCGATCCACTACGACGATCGCATCATCATAGTGACGGGGCGCTAGAACCGACAGAACCTAGGCAGGCACTGCGTTGGCGCTTGGGGATGCGAGAAGCATCTCCGGCAGGGTCCGATCGGCAAGGGAGCGTAGTTCCTCCAAGGCATGAGCGAGCAGTGTGCCGGTTGCTCCGCTGATGCCTATGTTGCCGGTTTTGACGGCAGCGAGTGACTGCATGGCGATTTCGATTAGCCGCTGGTGTTCGGCATTAAAATCATCGAGGCGTTGCTGCCAGGTTTCCGACAGGCGGTCGATCGATCTCTGGCGGGCCACCCCAAACGACGCGACGGCGTCCGCGATCGCGTTATCGAGACAGCGGTTGAGCGTGCGAAACTCGTCTGTGGAAATGGATATATCCTGTTCGACCGCTAGCGCCGTCACGCATTGGCACACATCCCCATAGTCGTGCACCACTTGGTCGACGCTGAAACCGCGACGCAGCAGTTCGGCACCATGTAAGGCCGCCGCGCGACCGATCTCCGTGGGCGCCGGCGCCGGCTCTGAATCGCCAGCCCGAATGTGCGTGTGTTGCTCGTCTCGAAGGGTTTCGGCAAGCTGTTCCAGGAATAGCGGCACGCCGTGATCGATCGTTCCCGCGGTCTCAATGGGTTCGAACCTTTTGGCGACCTTTTCCCGGCAAAGGCGGATTAATTGCTGACGATTCGACGTCAAAAATTGGTGGAGCATTCTGACAAACTACCCCCCCCCCCGATCGGCTGTCTGTGCGTCACCGCACCAAGGGCAGCCTTTTCTTGCGCAAATGCAACCCCGGATTGGTTCTCTTTGGCCCCGTACATGGCGTCGTCCGCACGTGTGATCAACGCAGCCGCACTGGCGCCGTCTTTCGGGAACACCGAGATTCCAATACTGGCCTCGAGACATAGGTTGACGATGACATCGCCGACACGCACGTCGCAGGGCGCTTGAATCGCCTTGCGGATCTTCGCGGCAACGATCGCAATGTCCTCTTGTTCATGAAGCGGAGTCAGCAGGCATAAAAACTCGTCGCCGCCATAGCGGCTTACCGTGTCGTCGTTGCGCGTAGTGTGAGCGAGCCGCGTTGCAACGGTCCGCAGCACGGCGTCGCCTGCCTGATGCCCATACGTATCGTTAATGCTCTTGAAATTATCCAGATCCACGAACATGACCGCAAGAATCCACTGATGCCGTTTCGCGTGAGCAAGTGCATGTTCCAGGCGATCCGTGAACAGCACGCGGTTCGGCAGACCGGTCAATTGGTCATGCAAGGCCGCATGGCGAGAACCTGCCTCCTGTTCCACCGCCGCCGCCAATTGATGGTCGACCATGGCCCGATCTCTGATTTCAATCTGCAGCGCCTGATTCACCGCTATCAAGTATTCGGACGCCTGCTGCAATTTTCTTGTGACGGCTTCATTTTTGTCGAGAGCAGTTTTCACTCCCGGCAGCGGGCCACTGTTTTCAAGTTCTTGCTTGATAGCGGTATTGGCCGCGGATAGTTCTTCAGCGGATTGCTTAATCAGTTCCTGTACGTGCTCGCCCTGCCCAAGCACTTGAGTGAGGAAGTTAGCTGCCACGATTTGGAGCTCCGCGTTCAGATTTGATCGTCATTTGATGTCCAGGCTCCGGGATGGCTAATTTGATGGCTCAGCAAGTCTCGAGCCTAGAGAGGGAGAGCAGCGGGGGATGTCGGGAGAAACGTGACAACCTGCGTAACCATGGAGTGTGTCACACCGTCGGCGCCGTGTGCGCCACGGCGCCCGCCGCGTGACGCACTTCGCAGTTCCGCGCATCCATTCTTGCGTGCGGCGCGTTGATACGATGTGTCACATTCCTCCCTACATCATAGGCGGTTTGCCCGGGCTAGTCTCCCCCGACATCCGCCACGGGCCTGTTGATCGCAGCGCTCGGGCTCTGAGGAAACCGCCGATGAATGACCTCGACAAGCAAGCTCGAATGTTGGGGGAATTGGCGACCATTCGGGAAAGCTTCTTGCACCGTACACGAGGCGAACTCCCTCTCTTCTTCGAACTGCTCGGGCGCATACAAGCGGGCGATTTGACGGCGCTCGTCCAACTTCAGAGCTTTGCGCATAGAATCCACGGTAGCGGCGCTACTTTTAATTTCGCACGGATCAGCGAAAGCGCCGGACAGATCGAGAATTTGCTCCAGGTTCTTGCCGGTGCGCCCAGCGCCGCCGCCGTCGATTCGGACGATCTAGACCGCCTGGTGGAATGCGGCCGACAGCTCGCGCTGGAGATCGGTGCTGCTCCATTGCGAGCGATAGCTTCTTGAGCACCAGCATAACCTGACATTCACGCTCGCGGGGATTCACTGGCGGCGGCGCGTGACACACGCCACAGTTCGACGCACTCCTCGCGTGCGTGCGGCGCGTTGATACGAGGTGTCACATTCCTCCCTACATCATCGGCAATTTCCCGCGGCTAGGCTCCCCCATGCCTCCAATACCCCGAACTGGGAGCGAAAGATGGGTAAAGAGTACTGGGTTCCAATTGGAGAATGCCGTGTCCATTGATTCGAACGCCTCGTTGTCGGCACGCGCAAGCGAGGACTTCCTGTACCACACCGCGCCCCAGGGGTTGGCCGCCACCCACTCGTGCCGCGTCCTCGTGGTCGACGATGATCCCATGGTGCGCAAACACCTTGCCGAGGTTCTCAACGCATCGCAATACCTGGTCGAAGTTGCCGCCACCGGCGCGGAGGCACTGCGCATCATGGATGCGACGCATTGCCACGTTGTGCTCACCGACTGGCAGATGCCTGATATGGATGGCCTGGCATTGTGCAGGCACGTGCGCCTGAAAATGCAGGAGAGCTACGTTTACGTGTTGATGCTGACCATTCGCAACACCCGACACGACGTGCTGACGGCATTCGCCGCCGGCGCGGACGCCTACGTCGTCAAGGGCGCGGCGACCAATGATCTTCTTGCGCGGGTGGAGATTGGCCGGCGCATCAGTCATGGCGAGTACGCGAAGGCAACGAAAAATCGGGACGATTGGGGATTGTCGTACAAGGATCCCGTGACCGGCGCGCTGAGCCTCGACTACCTCATGCACCACCTACCGCGCGAACTGATCCGCTCGCAGCGCTACGGTCACGCACTTGGGGTTCTTAGCTGCAAGATTGACGGATTCAATCGGTTCACCGACCAGTTCGGTCACGAAGCCGGCGACGAGCAACTTCGCTCGTTCGTCGCCGCCGCTGAGGGCTGCATCCGAAAAAGCGACTGGCTCGCGCGGACAGTCGGCGACTCGTTCATAATCGTGCTGCCGGAAACGGCCGCCGCAGGCGCGCATCGTGCAGCCCAAAAGCTGCGAGCCCTCTTCGCGCTGCATCCATTGTCCACGCCGCTCGAGCCGATCGGCTTCACCGTGAGCATCGATGTAACCGCATTGGAGGGACAACACGACGATGATAGCGCGGCGCGGCTCGATGCCCTGATGCGCTCGGCCAATTGTGGGGCGGACATCCAGCCCATATCGGTTGCCAGCCATGCCAACCCCGACACAATACCCGAGGCGATGGGATCTGACCTTCCTGGCAGGGGTAAAAATGAACTCAACTGATCCGCGTTCCGATGTTCCCAACGTCTTGTACGGACCACGCAATTTGGTGCCCCGAGGCCGAGGCACATCCCCTATGCCGAGGACAGGACGATGAGCGACGATTCGGACGACACCACCGAGATTGCGAGGTTGGACTTACCCGTGCCGCCCACCGTATTGATCGTCGACGATGATCCGTTGGTGCTCGCACGGCTCGAAGAACTGGTGACGGCCGCGGGTTATGACGTGCGAACCGCCGCCAGCGGCCTCGACGCTCTGACCTCGCTCACAACATCCGCAGCTTCGATCGTCGTCACCGATCTCCAAATGCCGGGCATGGGCGGCCTGGACCTATGCCGGCATATTCGCGAGCGTCCCTGGTCCGGATACGTGTACGTCGTCCTGCTCACCATCCGGGACGAGGAGAAGGACATCTTGGCGGGCCTCGACGCCGGCGCTGACGATTACGTGAGCAAGCGCACCTCCGCCGCACAATTTACGGCGCGCCTGCGGATTGCCAGGCGCGTCTTGGGACTGGAGTATTCCCTGAAGACTGCTCTGGAAAAAAAGCGCCAGTTGGCGATGACGGATGCATTGACGGGGGCCTACAACCGCCGATACCTGATGCGGCACCTTGGCCGCGAACTGAAGCGCTCACAGCGCTTTGGGGGCGATGTGTCGCTGCTGCTTCTCGATATCGATCATTTCAAACTGGTCAACGATACACATGGGCATGCGGTGGGCGATACCGTGCTCCGCAAGTTGACCGCGAAGATAACGGCGTGCCTGCGGCGCGAGACTGACTGGTGTGCGCGGTTGGGAGGAGAAGAGTTCGCCGTCGTGCTCGAGGGGACGAATCCTGCCGCCGCTCGCACCGTCGCAGAGACGTTGCGACAGGCGATCGCGGACACCACAATCGTTACTTCGGCGGGCCCTGTGCGCATCACCGTCAGTATTGGCATCAGCGGCCTCGGGGAGACAGTCGCTAGAAATGCCACCACGGTGCAGTCGTTGATGCAGCACGCCGACACGAACCTGTATGCGAGCAAGGCGAATGGACGCAATCGGGTCACCGGGACGAACTCGTTCACCGGTGTCGCGGAAATCCGGCGGCCGGTCACGGCGCGTTCCCAAGCCGTTCATCCAAGCGATTCCGTCCGGTCACAACGTTGACGGCAGGCGGGTATTGCAGGACAACAGGTCGTACGCCGGTCAACGGTTTCGACGCGGCCCGACATATGTTCGGCTTGACTGGACCGTCGCTTGAAAGCTGCAGGGATTTCCCTACACCCATATGCGATGTTCAGTGTCGTCCCACGGCGCCCGTCCGCATGGCTGAGCGCGCACAATGAACCAACTGCTCACATGGAGTAATGATGAGTCCATGAGTTGCGCGCGAACTGCTCCTCTCACTCGAATTTTGGTGGTGGACGACCACAGTGTCGTTCGGGACGGTTTAGCAGTCATTCTCGATCGCGAGGAGGGCATAAGGGTTGTCGGCTGCGCTGCGACCGGCGAGGAGGCGGTGGGCGCCGCGCAGCGCCTTAGGCCTGAGGTGGTCATCATGGACTTGGTGTTGCCGGCACTCAACGGGATCGATGCCACGCGGCAGATCATCCACGAGTTGCCGCGCACTCACGTCATCGCGCTGTCCGCCTGTCACACGCCGGAACACGTATATCGGGCGCTGCGCGCGGGCGCAGACGGGTACGTCTTGAAGTCGGCGGCCAGCGCGGAGCTGCTTCTCGCGATCAACGCGGTGATCGCCGGCAACCTATATGTCAGCCCGGCCATCACGGCCCTGTTTGTGAAAGGTGTGCTGAGCACTTCCATTCCTCCGAGTCCGTTTGATCTTCTGAGTGCGCGTGAGCGTGAAGTGTTGCGGGGCATTGTCGCTGGATCGACGAGCTCCGATATTGCGCTGCATCTTTCCCTGTCCCGCAAGACCGTCGACACGTACCGCGGTCGAATCATGACGAAGCTGGGTGTTGCCAATAGGTCACGGTTGATTCAATTCGCATTGGAATTTGAACTACCGAGCGTGTGACCCGCTTCGCACTTCCGCATAGGCTTGCGGTGCATGCCGCTCTTTGACGCAAAGTGTCTCAGTTTCTCTTACATCTTTTCTGAAATCGATTCATTACTCTCGATCAAGACGAACCTTGGTCACACACAGCGAGATCCACATGCACGAGCCGGTCACAATTCCCCGGGCGCCTTTGCGGCTCGAAATGGAGCTGGGCGAGGCCTTGCAGCGGCACGCGTTGGGCATCGAATTCCAGCCGCAGTACGATTTAAAGACCGGCCGCGGCTGCGGTGTCGAGGCGCTCGCCCGATGGGTTCTCTCCACCGGTGAGACAGTAGCGCCGTCGGTGTTCATTCCGCTTGCGGAACAGGCCGGCTTGATCCATCCCCTCGGTGCGTGGGTGCTGAAGTCCGCGTGCGAAACGGCATCTGCCTGGTGCAGCCGCGAAGCGCAGCAAACGACTCTATCCGTCAACGTATCGACTCTGCAGATCAATGGCGAATTCTGCACCGTCATTGGACAAGCGCTCAAGCAATCAGGTTTTCCCGCGAAACAGCTCGAGTTGGAAATCACCGAGAGCGCGCTGATCGCGAATCCCGAACTCACCATCAACTACATGAACGAGTGGAAGCGACTCGGCGTTCGCATTGCGATTGATGATTTCGGGATGGGGTACTCGAGCCTCAGTTACCTCTCGCGGCTGCCGGTGGATCGTCTGAAGCTGGATCGGTCGCTCGTTCATATGATAACGCGGGACCCGAAAAGTGCGACGGTCATGCGCTGGATAATTGCATTGGGCGCGGAACTGGAAATCGACGTGATTGCCGAGGGCGTGGAGACCGAGGAACAGTTCAACATGCTGGCGGATCTAGGTTGCCCGCGCGTTCAGGGGTACTTGCTCGGGCGGCCCATGTCGGCGGTCCATGCGCAAGTCGCTCTGCGCAAGTCGTGGGGGAACCGACTTAGGCCGATGGACCAGCCACGACCACCGGCATTTCTCTCCCCAAGACGGGTTGCTTCAGTCATGGGCATGCGTCGATGATGAGTAGCGTCGCCGGCTGACCCAGGGCCAGGGCATGTCAGCAGGAAAGTGCCAGTCAGTTTTGTACGTCGACGACGACCCGGATATCTGCGAGGTCGTACGAACAACCCTTGGCGTGATGGCGGGCCTGGATGTGCATATTGCCGGCTCGGGCGAACGGGCGATCGATCTCGCCTACGAGCTCCGGCCGGATCTCATACTCATGGAGGTGATGATGCCTGGTCTGGACGGACCAACCACCTTCACACGTATTCGCAGCAGCCCGATTATTGCGGATATCCCGGTCATCTTTATGACCACCAAAGTATTGCCGACCGAGCTCGCTCATTTCCTTCAACTGGGCGCGATCGGCGTGATCGGCAAACCCTTCGATCCACTCAAGCTCGGCGATGAGTTGTTCGCTCTGTGGAAAGCGGCGGATAGGGGTCCTGGAATGACTGCGTCACCGAGCGGACGGCCGGAAGTGAAGGCACCTGCCAACTCGCTTGCAGACGGCTTTCTGCACCGTACCAGGCGTGACGTTCCTCATCTAATCGAGCTGCTGGAACGTGCTCGCGCCGGCGACCGGGCGGTTCTCCAGGAGGTCGAGCGTATCGCCCACTCAATCCATGGCGCGGGAGCCCTGTTCGGGTTCCCACGGCTAAGCGCGGCGGGCGAGGCGATCGAGCGCTTGGTCGAAGGTGCGATCGCAATTACCGCAACCCCCGATCCGATCGCCGAGCTTGCCATGCTGCAACAGCTGGTGAATCTCACCCAACGGCTCGCACAAGAGGTCGAGACGGCCGGAAAAACGCCGCCGGGCGGCGATGGATTGTTTCAGGGCCGAAGCACCGGCAGATAGGACGGCGTCGTAGCCGCCGCTTGCGCCGCGACCCAAGGCTTTCATTTGGCACGTCCGCGCTCGGTCCGGGCATACGCACTACGGACGCGTGATGCGCTCCGCATTTCCGGGAGGCGGCCGCGAAGCACCGCACGATCAGAGCGTTTGTCGTGTATTTCCTTACAGCACCGCGAAAAGCGATTCGGTAGATTGCCCCATGGGACCCCGTCTACCGACCTCATGGAAAACCGGCATGAATGACGCGATGTACGATGTATCAGGAACGTATGAAAGACTTGTCTCGCTCATGGCAGGGAGGGAGTCTTATGTTGCCTGATCGCCGGTTTATATGGCGTGTAGAAGCCGATGCGCGCGGTCCAGGAGCGTCAGCGGAGCCCGCACCCCGGCGAGGATTGGTTCGCCATTCGTGTCGAGTCCTAGTGGTCGACGACGACGTACTCGTACGCGCACAGCTATGCGCGCTTTTGCATGGGTCCGACTACGAGGTAGAAACGGCGGCCTCCGGTGAGGACGCGTTGCGGCTCTTGCGCGCTTATCCCTGCGATATCGTCGTAACCGATTGGCAAATGCCGATTATGGATGGGGTGACCCTGTGTCGGCAGGTACGGTCCATGGAGCAGCACGGGCACGTCTACATGTTGATGCTGACGGTCAGGAGATCCCCGCAGGAGCTCCTGGCGGGCTTCGCTGCAGGCGCCGACGACTACGTCGTCAAAGGGACATCGAGCGAGGAACTCCTCGCTCGCTTGGAAAGAGGGCGCTCTCTTGCTAATTGGCGGGCCACTTATCGATCGAGCGACGACGTTGCCGGGGATCTGACATTGATGGATACCGCGACTGGCGCCTACAACCTCGAGTACCTAATGCAGCACTTGCCACGGGAAATGGCGCGCGCGGAACGATATGGACGCTCGTTGGCAGTCCTTGATTGCGCGATCGACCGCATGGCACGGGTAAACGAACAGTCCATCGGCGCCGCCGGCGATGAGCTGCTGCGTGGATTTGTTGCCTGCTCGATGGCGTGCATTCGTAAGGGCGACTGGCTGGTGCGAACGGGAGAACAGCAATTCATGATCGTCCTGCCCGAAACCGACCGGAAGGGTGCACAGTGTGTGATGCATAAGCTGAGTGAAGCATTCGCACGTCGAGAATCCGCCACTACCAAAGAACCGCTCGGCGGTGCCGTCAACATCACTGTCACGGCAATGGATCCCCAAGGTGACGGCGATGGCGCGGCACATATGCGAGCGCTTCTTGGTAAATCAGAAAGCCTCCGGCACCGCGATAAGCACGATGAGAAACGGTCACCGGATGACGGAACGGTGCATTATCTGAGTGACCTTGTTTCGGTCAGTGACGCGGACCGAGGCCGCAACTGGCCGGCGACCTGAAAGCAGCATTATCGCGGGCGCTCGACGATGCCGAATACGCCTCCACGAGTACGTCAACATTCCGCGGAACCCTGCGATCAAAATAAGGCTTTGACGCTGTCGTCGACCAGGCTGGTCGATGGGCACCGCCTGAATCCCATTCGGAAAGCGGCTTACCCTTCCCAGGAAGAGATCCGCCACCTGGGGCTTGGTCAGGGCGCTGATCGGGCTTTTGGCCGACACCACTGCGACCACATCGGCCGCTGTGATCGAAGACGTCTTGAGCGAAATCGGCCTCGCCTTCGCTCGAATGAACCTCTCCCAGGGTGCCAAAGCCGCTGAATGCCACATTTGGCGTGCTCGGGCTCGCCGAATCGGCGAAGGCCCGGGCGAGGCCACCCATCATCAGGGCCGCAAGCAGCATGCCGGCCACCCGGGCGCGCGCAGCCCCCGCTGGTGTGATCGATGCGCCGGGGGTGCCGCTGCGAAGGGTCACGTCGCCAACTCCGCACCCAGCGACCGATGCCGGCCGCCTGTCATTTGCGCACGCAGGATTTCCGTCACGTGCTCCGCGGACATGGGTTTGTTGAAATAGAAACCCTGGAATTCATCGCAGGCATGCTCGCGCAAAAACTCCGCCTGTTCCTTGGTTTCGACGCCCTGGGCGACGATGTTCAGGCTGAGACTCCTGCCCATTGCAATGATGCCTTCCGTCAAGCGGCTGCCATCCGCCCCCGGGGCGAGACCGCGAATGAAGGAGCGGTCGATCTTGATGGTGTCGAGCGGAAACTGCTGCAGCTTCGCCAACGAGGAGTACCCCATGCCGAAATCGTCGATGGCGATCTTGACCCCCATGGCCTTCAGTGCGCTCAATATGCGCAAAGTCCGCGCGATGTCCTGGAACAGCACGCTCTCATGCATCTCGATTTCCAAGAGGCGCGCTTCCATGCCGGTCGATTTCAGGATGGAGGCGATGTCCAGCGCCAGATGTTCATCGGAAAACTGGCGCGCCGCCAGATTGACGGCAATGGTCAGGTGAGGCAGGCCCTGCTTCTGCCAGGCCACGTTCTGCCGGCAGGCGGTCTGCAGGACCCACTTGCCGATGGTCACGATCAATCCGGTCTCCTCTGCAACGGGAATGAACTGCATGGGCGCCACCACGCCCAAGTCCGGGTGCTGCCAGCGGACCAGCACCTCCATGCCCGTGATGTGGCCGTGGGCAATATCCCGCTTCGGCTGATAGTGAAGCTGGAATTCGCCGCGCTCGAGCGCGTGTCGGAGGCTCGATTCCAATGTGAGGCGCTCGAGCGAATTCGCATTGAGCTTCTCGGAATAGAACCGATAGTTGTTCTTGCCATCCTCCTTGGCCTGATACATCGCAATGTCGGCGTTCTTGGTCAGCGTTTGCTCATCGAGGCCATCCGTGGGGTAGGTGCTGATGCCGATGCTCGCCGTGATCCGGCACTCCTGACCCCACAGGACGAAAGGCTTGGCGACCGCCGCAAGGATCTTATGGGCAACCGTCGCCGCATAGTGCGCGTCGTCCACGTCCGTCAGCAGCACGACGAACTCATCGCCCCCCAGGCGCGCGACGGCATCGGTCTCGCGGAGGCAGGCCTTGAGACGCCCCGCCACCTCGATCAACAAGTCGTCGCCGGCTTTGTGGCCGAGGGTGTCGTTGATCTGTTTGAACCGGTCCAGATCGATGAAGACCACCGTCAAGCGCTGGCCGCGACGTTCCGCCTGACCGATTGCCCGACTCAAAAGCTTGCTGAACAGACTCCGATTGGGCAGCGCCGTGAGGCCGTCGTGATACGCCAATTGTTCGACGCGCTGTGCATACTGCAATTTGGCGTCACTCTCGCGCTCACGGCCGCGGGCGAGCTGCCAGCTCATGCGGCCCAAGACGGTGGTAAAAATAATCAGCATGGCGCTGCCGATGGATGCGCGCCAAACGTAGGAACGAATATTGCGATGCGCGCGGGCCAGTTGTTCGTCCTTGGACAATCCGACAATGACGGCGAGAGGGAAGTCGAAGAGTTGTTCAGTGCCGGTGTAGCGCAGGATTCCGTCTCCGCCGTTGTCCGACAGCGAGGACGTGGGACCTCCCTGATCCGCGCCGGGAACCAGTGATGCGTAGTCGACGGCTGCGCCGGCAGTGAATCGGTCGCCCGTTCGGCGCGCGCGCACAATGCCGTCGGTGCCGAGGATGCCGAGCATGCCTTCTCGTCCCAGTTGCGCCGCGTCATAGCCGCTGACAAAAAAGGCGGGGTCGACCGACAGGAGGACCGCGCCCGCGAACGTTCCATCGGCCGCCTCGAGGCGGCGGCCGAATTGCAGCACCCACCCCTCCGCCGCGACCTTTTGCGGCGCGCCAACCCACAATTTGTCGCTGTTGCGCAGCGCGACCAAATACGCTTGAGCGTCGCCGGCGGGCGCCTCGTCGGCGTGCGTGGTCGCGATGATCGCGCCGTCGCGGCTCACGACTCGAACCGCGAACACCAGTTCCGGCGGCAGCAACGTACTGGCCTTCAGAGCGGAAAGCGTGCCGGCACCCTTGGTTTCGTAGACATACTTCACCAGCTTCAAGGTCTGGTCGATCTCCCACAGCGCACGCACGACTTGGGCCTCGTAGGTGTTGACCAGCTCCAGGCTGGCCGCGGCCGCGGCGGTCTCAGCGCCGGCGCGTTCGACTCGGATCAGATTGAACGTCCCGCTCCAAATCACGCCAAGAATGAGTATCGTCAGCGTGGGAATTAAAATGTGTGGTTCGGTCGCCCGCGGCAACCAGGTTCGCCATCCCGGAATCCGGCCACTCCGCGAAGCGCCAACGCCCGCCGTGTCGTCCGGCGAAGACCTTGCGGCGATGTTCATGGGGTGCAATCTATCCCGGCGCCGCGGCAGGGATCTTAACTGTGCGGCGACGGCGACAGGTTGCCGTCACCGGGTCTGCGCGAGTAGATAAGCGGGCGGCATTCTCCATCGCGGCTTGCCCCACTGTGGTCTACTGCAGGTCCAATTGTCGCTGACCGGATTGCAGTCCAAACTGCTCCCAGCGTAGACCGGCCTTCCAGCGCAGGAGTTCGTGCGCCGGCAAGGGCTTGCTGAAGAAGAAGCCCTGGATCTCATCGCACCCCAACTCGATCACGGCGTTGGCCTGATCGGCAGTTTCGACGCCCTCGGCGATCACTTTCATACCGAGCGAGTGCGCTAGAGAGATGGCGGCGATGACGACAGCTCGATGACGCTCATGCTGCATCATGCGAATGATGAACGACCTGTCTATCTTGACCGCGTGGATTGGGAGGGCCGCGATGTAGCTTAAGGACGAATAGCCGGTTCCGAAATCATCGAGGAAGATCTGAATCCCAAGATCCCGGATCCGGGAGAGAATATCGTGTGACTGCTCCGGATCCTCCATCAGCGCCGATTCGGTTACCTCCAGCTGTAGGAGTTCCAATCGTCCGCCCGCTTGGGTACCTAGCGCGATCAGCTGTTTTAGGAGATCCGGATCGCGAAGATTGTTCGGCGATACGTTGACGGCGATGGGCATTTCAATGCCCAGCCGCCGCCAATGGCTGATCTGCTTCCAGGCTGCGGTCAATACCCAATCGGTGAGCGGCTTGATAAGGCCGGTTTGCTCGGCCTGGGGAATGAAGTCCTTCGGCGGCACCATTCCGCGCTCGGAATGCGGCCAACGCACCAGGGCCTCGACTGCAGATACGCCGCGGGTCCGCACATCTATCTTGGGCTGATAATGGAGCAGAAGTCCGTCGTCTTTGATCGCTTTTCTGAACTCTGCCAACAGGATCAGGCGCTGGGGGGTCTCGGTCTCGCCTTTGCCGCTATAGAGTGCGTACTCTGTACCTGCAGCTCTTGCCCGTCGGACTGCGATATCACTGCGCCGGATCAGGGCATCCGCGCTGGCGCCATGCGTCGGAAACATGGCGATGCCGCTGGTAGTGCGCACATCCAGTGGCACTCCAGCCCACTCGAATGGATCGGTCATTGCCCGTTGGATGTGCTTGGCAATCTCATGGGCACGCTCGGAATCAGCCCGCGGGATGACGATTGCGAATGAATCATCCGCAATTCGTGCAATGAAGGCGTCTGCTTCGGCCATGCTGCCGAGGCGCAGCCCCACTTTCTTCAAAAGATCGTCGGCTCCCGCGATGCCAACGCCCTCTTGAATCTCACTAAATCGGTCAACGCTGAGCATCATCAGCGCAACGCCCTCTGTACCGGACCCCTCCCGTGCGATGGCTTCTTCAAGTTGTAGGATGAGTTGAACGCGGTTGGGCAAGCCCGTCAGAGGGTCGAAATTGGCCAGCCGCTCCACCCTAGCCTCGGCTCGCCCGCGCTCCAGACTCGAGCGATGGGTCATTATCCCGAAGGAAAGGTCCGCGGCAAGCTCCTTCAGCAAGACCACTTCCTCATCGTCGAAGGCATTTGTCCCCTTCGAACAGATGGTCAGGACGCCAAAGGTGTCAGCGCCTGTGAGCAGAGGCAGCGCAATCGACGAAGCGTAGCCACGCCTGAGGGCTTCGGCGCGCCAGGCAAGCACTTGAGGGTCCGAACACAGGTCCCGGTAAACCTGCACGGTGCCTGTTCGCGCAGCAGTTCCGGTAGGGCCGCGTCCACGGTCGGTGTCCGCCCAGGAAATCTCCGTGTGGTCGAGGAAGCCATCAGTGACTCCGCACTGCGCTACAGGACGTACCGATTTGTTTTGATCATGCTCGGCAATACCGACCCAGGCCAATTGATAGCCACCCTGATCCACGAGTGCTTCGCATACGAGGTTGAGCAATGCGGGTTCGCTGTCGCCGTGGATCAGCGCTTGGTTGACGGTGCTGAGGACGCGCAGGGCACGGTTCGCTCGGTGTAGTGAGGCGGCCACGCGCTCCGATTCCGTGACGTCGCGTGCGATCGTGATCTCCCCGACCAGCGCACCTTGGTCGTCCAGCAACGGCGTCGTTTTGAGAGAAACACGAATGATTTCCCCATTTTTCTTGCGCCGCTCAGTGGTCGTCGAGGTCGGACGTCCCGCGCGAACGCGCTCGAGGAGGCGCTCGTACTCGGCCTCGGAGCGGTCGGCGGCATGCAGCTTGCGCAAAGGCTGACCGATGGCTTCCTCGGCGGAAAAGCCGTACAGAGAAGTCGCTTCCCGGTTCCAATAGGTGACTACCGCGTTCAGGTCCTTCACGATAACGGCTTCGCCGCTCTGTTCGAGCACCTGCGCGAGGTCACGGGCGCTCGCGTCGGAACGCTTGTCCCCGACACCGTGAGCGCTGCGTGATTGTACAACTCGCATGGAATCGAAGCTTATGAGCCTATGGGAACGTGCGCATGCGCGCTCACGCACAACCGACTATGGCGAGTGTGCGTTGGTTCACCGAACGGGTTAGTACGTACCCGCAGGGGTTATCCACGGATTGACGATCTATCCGGGCGGTCAAAAACGAATCTGCCGGAAATGGTCCGCGTCAGAGAAACGACGCAATGGACGAGCGGCTTCGTCGCATTATGACCGGAATGGCGCTCTCGATCGGAAACAGCCCAACTCGCCCGATTCGCCGCGCTGGAATGTGACGATCTCGCGGCACTCAGGCGGTCAGGGTTTTGTCCCGGCAGCGAGCAACTGAGTCAGCGCACGGTAATCGGTCTTGCCGGTGCCGAGAACGGGAATCTGCGCGATGTCCCGGACGATCCGCATGTTGTGCAGCCCGGAGAGCCCGGCCTCTTGAATGACTTTGTTCACTTGGGCTCGATCGAGCGGCCGAGTCGTAAACAACACCAGTTCCGGATGGCTCTCATCCGGCGTGGAAAGGACCGCAAGGCACGGACCTTTGTCGTCCGGCCGCGCGTAGGCGCGCATCAATACCTCTTCAATGGCCGGCAGCGACACCATTTCGCCGCCGATTTTCACGAACCGCTTGAGCCGCCCCATAAACGTCAATCGGTTGCGTTCATCGGCTTTGACCAGATCACCCGTGCGATACCAGGTATGCCCCTCGAAAGTCTCGAAGGGCGATGGGCCGCTGTAATTCAGATAACCGCCGAAAATGCTCGGGCCACGGACCAGCAGCATCCCGGTTTGGCCGGGCGCCGCCGGCTGTTGTGTGTCGATGTCCATTACGAGCGCCACGACCGACGGCAATGGCGTGCCGATGGTTCCAGGCGGGGCGTCATCCTCCCGCGTCGCGGACACGATGGGCGAACATTCGGTAATGCCGTATCCCTCCAGAATGACGGCCTGCGGACAGCGTTTCTTTACTGCATCGTAAACCTCCCGCGGGCATTTTTCCGCGCCCGTCACGCAGAGTCGAAGCGAGGTCAGATCGCCGCCGGCGCTTCCACGAAGGATGTTGGACAGGAACGTGGGCGTGCTCAGCAGAATCGTGGCCCGGTACTCTTCGATGATCTTGGCGAGCGCGGCGACCTCATTCGGGTTGGGGTGATGCACCACCTTTACCCCGGCCAGCAGCGGCAAAAGCATGGTGCCGGTCATGCCAAATGAATGGAATGGCGGCAGCATGCCCAGAAACCGGTCGCCCTGAAATACGCTGAAGCTAGCCAACGAATCGCGGATGTTGGTCAGTATGTTGGTGTGCGTCAGCGGTACCGCCTTCGGCAGCGATTCCGAGCCGCTGGTAAAGAGCACGACCGCGGTATCGGTTGTGCTGATCCGCTCCAGGCTGCGCCATGAGAACCGGCTGAGGATCGCTGCAAACAATTTTTCCCTGAGGCGAAGCGCACCGACCAAGTTCTCCAGCGGGACCAATCGCTCGCCCAGGGCGGCGAGGTCGATTCCCTGCGAGGAAAGCCGGCGCACAAGGAGATCCGCGGTCAAGACTTTTTGTACTCCGACCATGTCGAGGCCAAGCTGGACAACGCGTGGCCCTGCGGTCCAGTTGATCATCACCGGGATCTTGCCGGCAAACAACGTCGCGAGAAATATGGTGTCCGCGGCAACGGAGGCGGGGAGCAGTATGCCGACGTACTCGCCGGGCAGTGCCGCAATCTTCGGGCGCAAGGCTAAAATGGCGGTGATCAAATCGCGATACGTGCGATTGCCCTGTTGCAGGTCCGCGGCAACGACCCGGCCGGGTCCGCGGCGGCATTGAGCCAGAAATACCTGCTGAATGCTGCGCCCCTCGGGAATCTGCACCCGCGTGCGGCCTGACTCCTTGAGCCACGCGGCGGAAGGAGCGGTTATATGCACGTCGGCGGATTCCGCGGATGCGACGCCGCAGGCCGCCAGGATCAGGTCGCCCACGGTTCGTACGGCGTCGACGCCGGGCACGGACACGGCAAATTCTTTTTCCAACCAAAGAAGAATGTCCGTGGTGGCGAGGCTGTCCAACCCTAAGTCACGCGCCAATTCCTGATCGTCCCTTGGATTGTCGATGCCGGTCGCTTGCTGCAGATGCGCCAGGACGATCTGCCGCGTGGCCACGGGTGCATCGGCGGCGGCCTGCGCCGTGATCAGTTTGGGCTCCGGCAGCTCGCGCGTGCCGCCTCGTTCCCAAACGCTGTAGGGCACGTACAGGGCGGCCGGGGCGGCGTGGTTGTAGAATCGGTCGAGATAGGCGTTGAGGTCCAACCGGTCGCCATGGCGCGGCAGATCGTCCGGTTCAGCGAGTTCAATATGCACGTCGCGCTTGGGCACGAACCATATGCCGCTGGTCAGCACCTGCCGCAGATGCCCGATCAATCCCTCTTTAAAGTGGGGCGGCGTGCCCAGCGCCCAACCGAAGCTGCTTCCCCACAGTCCCGTGGTTCGTACCAGAATCACCTTGATGTCGGGCAGCTCGGAAATGATCCGGTGGGCCGCGCTCACGCCGCCCAGTGTTTCCAACCGCTGCCGCATGAGCCGGCCGGCGGGATACAGCAGTACGTTGTCGCCTTGTTTGAGGGCCTCAATGCACAGATCGATGGAGCGCTGCACCTCCCTGACACTGCTTGGCTCGAGTTCGGACTGGGCCGGCACCCGCAACACGCCGACCAGATCCGCCATCGCGCGAACGACCGGTTGTCCGATGCGATCTTCCAGCGCCAGCGGTCGGACGCCGAACTTTCCGTGCAGGTGGGCGATGAGAATGACCGGATCGATCAATGCGGGGTGATTCGGCATGAATAGAGTGCCGAGCGTGCCGCGCTGATTCACCGGCCCAGCACCCGATAGGCGGACGCGATAGCGTAAGGCGAGCAGACATCGTCCGAAAAGACATAGCCCCTGTGCGGCCCAGGACGCGCGGCCGGGTTTGCGGCGCGCGAATGCAAGCCCGATGACTGCAGTAGCTGACGCCGTCAAAGCGGCCGCAATTGTCATTGCTAGTCGGCTCCAGGGGTATGTGCGGGGACCTTTTCGGCGAAGGGTAATTAGCGCTGCCGTGCAGTATAGCCGCAGCCGTAATTGCAAACGCCGCAATCAGCCCCTCCGCAGGCGATTCGCCGGCGGAAACCAACCTACGCCGTCAGTGGAGGTTAGGTGCCACTTCTGTTGAGGCAACGCCACCCGCAACCATTTGCGCGACAACCTGCCAGATTCGCATCACCGATTCTGCGATGCCCTCCTGGGCATACGCAATGTCCGTCCAAAAATCCAATGCGGTACCGCTGCGAAGCGTCAAGCGGCCATCGGCCTCGCCGTGCGATGTCTCGACGTGCATGCCAATTCGCCGGGCCAGCGTCAACATCGGAATATTGTCCGCCTGGCAATGGATGATGAGAGCCTTGGACCCTCGCGTCCGAGCGTGGCTCGCGCAGCGGCCAAGCAGGGCTTTGGCAAGTCCTTGGCGCCGGTAAGCCGGCAGTACCGTGAGTCCCACTTCAAGATCGTGCTCGGACTGCCCGAGCTGACACACCGCGACAAGGGCGTGACCGGGATTGAAGATGCCGTATGAACGAACGCCGGTCGCGCTCAGCTTTTCTACGTATTGACTCGCGATTTCCGGCCTGATCGAACCACAAAACCGGTTGCGCAGATCCTCGGCGCCGAGCGCCGCAAAATGCGTCTCGAGCGCCAAGCGATCGCGAGGCAGATAGAGGGGAACGATGGCCATCAATTGTCCCGGCCGTTTACGTTTGCGTTCGATACCCGGCACTCCAGCGTCGAATCCCATCGTCGAGTCCGCAATGGATATTGCATAGCGATCATTTTAACGAAAAACGGCGAGACGCACCCGTCGATCGGGTCACGTTAAGTAACGATCACGGTGCCCCTCGCCGGCAGAAGTCAGCATGTCTCGCGTGACAGGTGCACTAGGTTGGGGCGGCATGCAATTTCTACCATCGCGAACGGGCCGTGTACTAGGTACAAACCGCAAACGTATCCCGTTCGCACCCGCACCTACACCCGCCGAAGTTCGTGCACACCGTGAGCGCCGGATACGGGACCAGAAAAGACTAGACATCGGGCCTGAACCCGCGATCGGGAATCATGGCCAGATCAGAAGCGGTACGTCAGGTCTACCCCAGCCGTGAGCGGCTGGTTGGTTTCGATGCGCGTAAAATCAGGTTGGGGTTCATTTTCCGTAAACATGCTCTCGAGCTGGGCGTGTTTGTTGGTGAGGTTGTTGACGAACAACGTAGCGCTCCAGGTCTCACGGAATTTGATTCCCGCCCGGACATTGACCAGGTCATACCCGGGCAATTGTCGGTAGGTACCGGTGAACTCGTAAGGGTTCGAGAAAAAAATCGAGTAGCGCGGGCCGGTGTATGAATTCTCCAATCGAGCCGTGAATGTGTAGGCGCCGCCGAGCGGCTTGGAATAACTGAGAGCGACGTTTCCGCTCTCGGGCGCGACCTCCGGCATCTTGTGGACCGGCGCAATCACCCAGTGCGGACCCCCGTCCAGCCATTCATACAGATACCCGGCCGCGACTTCGAACTGAAGCCCCGCCCCTAGATCGGCGAGGACGTCGATGTCGGCGCCGTAGATGGAGACATAGTTGCCGTTGATGTTCAGCGCCCAGTCGTTCGGAAACGCCTCGAGCTGGACGTGGCGCCAATCCTCATAATAGATACTGGCATTCACGGTCAGCCGGCGATCGAGCAGCCTGGCTTTCTCGCCGAGTTCGTAGCTCAAGACACGGTCCGGTTCGTACGTGGTGGGCCACTTGCCGCTCGTATAATTCTGCTGCTGGAAAGCCGCTCCCCAGGCGGCACCGGTGGTCGGATAGACCGCGTTGCCTCCGCCGGGGCGGAAGCCACTCGACACGGTTGCATACGCCATCAGGTCCGGGCTGAACGTATAGGATAGATTGAATTTTGGGTTGAACCCGTTGTTCGATAGCGCAATGAGACCGGAACACGAGGGCGTAGCGGCGCCGTGGGCTGATCCCCAGCCGCTGAGGCAGGAGGAGAAGCGGTAATCGTAGTGATTCACCCGGGCGCCGGCATCGACCTTGAGCTCATCGGTCAAGGCATAGGTGGCGTCGCCGAAGGCCGCAAACTGCGAGAGCGTAGTGGGTGAGTAGGCATCGAACCAGTTCGGCGTGGTTGCCGGCCCGAGCGTGCCGAGATCCATATACGAAGAGTAATTGGGCGTCGTACCTCTGAAGCCCCATAAAGAATAGTAATTGCTGTAATAGAGACCGGTGGCCCAGCTGGCTCTTCCGCTCCCCGTGGATGCCAATCGCAACTCCTCGCTGAACTGATGGGAAGGATCATCTTCGATGCCGTGCTCCGGGCCCGACCCGGTCGGGCCGTAATATCCAGGATTCGGAAGTCCATAGTTGGAGTTATAGGTAATTCCTTCGAGAGGATTATTGAAAGCCTCGCTGGCCTCCTCTACCTGGGAGGAGTTTCTGGTCCATCGCGCGCTACTCGATGTCAGGTCAAACGTGGGGAACCTGTAATTCACATTGAGGCTGTACGCCGTCAGAGAATCGGTCAGTGGTTCGGCGATGTCGAAAGGCTGGTAATGCGCTAAAACGTCCGGATCGCTGTCATAGGCACTGATGCCGTTTTGAGCGCTGGTTTCGTGGAAAAACGACGGCGTGAGCGACAGGCTTTCCGTCGGCTTCCACAGCAAAGTCACGCGCGCCGCGTAGATTTGATAGGCATTCGAGCCCGGATATTGCTTCTCGATGGGGGCGTTTTGGACATCGCCGCGCACAGTGCCTTCCGGGTTTCCGCCGACCAATGGAAACGGGTCTGCCACGATACGGTCGATCCAACCGCTCGTATAATCTTCGGTCCCCACCACCCGTAATGCCAAGGTGTCGTCGATCAGGGGGAGGTTCATCATCAAATTGTCTTTGTGATTGAAGCCCCCGCCGTCGGTGCCCGATAAGACGCTCTGTGCGGTCGATTGAAACTGCGACAAGTTCGGCTGGTTGGTAATGAGTCTTACCGTGCCGCCCATCGACCCCGATCCGAAAAGCGTGCCTTGAGGCCCGCGCAGAATCTCGATGCGATTCAAGTCATAAAGGTCGGGATCGATCACCACGTGACCATTTTGAGCACTTGCGGGCCCGGTCAAGGGAACATCATCGAGATAGAAGCCGACCGTTGCGGAGTTGCCGCCGCTCGAGGTCATGCCGCGCATCTCGATCTCCGTCTGACTTGGCCCTTCGCTCTTCAGCGAAACACCGGGCGTGCCCTGGGCGAGAGTGGCCAAGGAATCGACGCCGCGGGCGAGCAAATCGCTGCCCGTGACCGCCGTAATGCTGATCGGCGTGTCCTGCACCGTGGAAACGCGCTTTGAGGCGGTTACCACGATCTCCTCCAGAGGGGCACTCGCGTTCTCGGGCGAGACGCCCGACTCGGCATGCACTTTGAGAGCAAAGGATACGCCGAGAACGCCGGTCATGGCAGTTGCAGTGACCACCGAACCTAATCGCTTGGAATTTCTCAGCGAGATCGACTGAGACGGCCGCGGGTGTTTATCGATCAGAGATACTTTGCAGGCATCGACCCGCTCAACGCCGAATGATATCGATTCCATCCATGAGGGGCGCATCGTGTGTTCTCCCAATGCATTTCTATGCCACCCCCCTTGGGAGCCAATGATGAGGTAGCGGCCTGTTAAATTGCTGTTAAGAAATGAAAGACGGGCGTCGGCTTCCCGATTGACGCCGAGGTTTCGGTGTTCCGGAGGAAGCCCTGCGCTACAAAAATCACGGCACTTGATGACAGGGATTGGATCTTGAAATCTTTATGCGCTTTTAACGCCTTGCATGGTAGCGTCGAACCCGACCCATCTATATTTAGAATCGGTTGAAGTAAATATCTCGCCACCAACCCTCCCTCGGCGGCGGGATACTCCATCGGTGTGGATCATTCTGGGTCCACACCGCTTTTTTGACCGAAGCACAGATGATTATGACCCCGGGGCAGGGCTCCGGAAGCACTGCGAGGGCACGCTCTATGACTGAAGCAATGCACGTGGTGCTGATTGTTGAAGACGATCCGGCGCTTCAGAGCGTATTGCGCATGCTGTTTGAAGCGAACGGCTACCGCGTCTTGCCGGCGGCCACGGCCTCCGGCGGCGAGCACGACGCGCGCCTGTATAATCCGGATGTGGTTATCGTGGATTTAGGCCTGCCGGATCGCGACGGGATCGAAGTGATCAAGGGCATTCGAACGTGGTCGGCAATGCCGATCGTGGTGCTTTCCGCGCGCACGGCCGAAACTCAACGCTTGGATGCATTCGAGAACGGCGCCGATGACTATGTCCTCAAGCCGTTCAGTGCCCCGGAACTCTTGGCCAGAGTCCGAGCGGTGTCGCGCAGGCACGTGCGTGGCTATTTGCCCATGGCAATCTTGCGGCTCGGCGATATCTCCGTGAATTTGAGCGACCGCGTGGCGCGAAGGGGCGACGGCCGTGAAGTCCGCCTCACGCCCCTCGAGCATAGAATCCTCGCTGCGCTCGCACGCCGGCCGGAACGGATTGTGACGCACTCGACGCTTCTCAAGGAAGTGTGGGGACCCGATCGCGATGACTCGGGATCACTCCGCGTCTACATCGGAAGTCTGCGCCGCAAACTCGAGGCAGATCCAAGCCGGCCAAAGCATATCCTCACGGAACTCGGGCTTGGCTATCGCCTGGTGCTCGATCAGGAAGCGCCGGGCGAGAATTCGGTCGACTAGATCCCCATCAGCCGCACAACCTGCGGCGCTGAGAAGTACTTGGCGTTTCGGCTCCCGCGTCGCCCCATGTCGCCTCAGGTTCAACCCGGACCCGTGTGAGCGAGCCGTCGTAATTGGCAACGTTTATGGTTTTTGTCATCCAATGGCCACGTTTTTTAACGGTCTTTTAACACCGCCTTCTATATCTTCAACGGCCTTAACGTGAATGTCCCGGGGGAGCTTGAGAACGCCACGCATCAAAGTCATCGTCCAGGATGTTTTACTCAACGCCGCCTGCTAGGACCGCTCAAACGCTCCAGCGGTGTGCACCACCATTCCTGGGGTCGTAGTAGAGGCTTTGAGTTACCGGCCTTCGATGCCCCCTTATACGGAAGAGTGACGATATGAAAATGGCGAAATATCTGCAAAGTGCCGTTTTGGCGCTCACGTCGATCGCGGTTGTGGTCCCCGTCGCTTGGGCCCAAGACTCCACGACTCCGATGACCTCGGCGGCGCGCGGTACCATGGTAGGCATCGTGACGAATGCGGCCAAGGCGCCCATCAGCGGCGCGACTGTGACTGCCGCTACCGCGGGCGGCAGCATCCGTTCCACGGTGTCCGGTAGCGATGGTATCTATTCGTTTGCCGATGTCCCGCCGGGCTCATGGTCGCTGACGATTACCGTTGATGGCTCGCCGGATGTGGTGATCCCGGCTATCAGCGTGGTCCCCGGTAAGGCCTCTCGTCACGACATAGTGATGAACGCTCCTTTGGCGCCAAAGGCCGCCTCGCCCGCGGTCGTATCGACGCCCGCAGTCGCATCGACGCCCGCCGCGGTTGCTGCTCCTGTGCCGACGATACCGGAGGCACTGCAGGCGCCTGCCCCTTCCCCCGAGGTCGACACCGAGACTCCATGGGCCGACGTGGGCTACGTTGGTTGGATGAACGGCACTTCGCGTGAGCACGCGCCGATATTCGATACGAAGTTCTTCACGCCCGAGATTCGCTTGGATATGAATTATCTGCAAAGCGGCAACCATCCAATTGACCATACCATCGTGGGCTCCACGGAGGAATTTCGCTCCGGGGAATTCCAGATAGAACAAGTAAGCTTCGGCGGTGACTTCCATTGGGACAATGTGAGAGCGCGTTTTCTCTCGATGTTCGGCATGTTCGCCACCACCACCCCGCGCAACGATGCAAGTTCTGCCGTGGGCCAGTGGGATCTCGATGATGCCTACCGATACTTCTCGGAAGCGAATGCGGGGTATCACTTTGACGTGAACCACGGCCTCAATGTCGATGTGGGCGTATTTGTCTCGTACATCGGGCTGTTCAGCTATTACAACTACGACAATTGGACTTACCAACCGTCGTTCGTGTCCTCCAATACGCCCTGGTTCTTCAACGGACTACGGGTTCAGTGGTGGCCAACCCAAAACTTGAAAATCGAGCCATGGCTCATCAATGGCTGGCAGTCTTATGCCAAGTTCAACAGCAAGCCCGGCTTTGGAGGCCAGATCCTCTGGATTCCAAATGACTCGCTCAAACTGGTGTTCAACAGCTATTCCATCGGCCAGGACAATTTGAGTTGCCAAGCGAACAACACCAGCGGATCGAACGGAACCACCGATACGCTCTGCCAGCCCCAAAATGGCGGCAACCCCAACGCATCCGTCGGGTCTTTAGTGGGAGCGGGAGGACCGGTTGATTGGTCGAGGGTGAAGCGTATTCACGAGGACGATAGTATCGAGGTGAAATACTACGATGCGGGCGGCCAAGGCGGAGCCGGCGTCTCCAGAATGGCATTCAGCTATACGGTCGATGTCGGCTGCGAATATGGCGGCGGCGTCACGTGTTCGAACGGAAAGAACAAGGAGAATTTTTTCGGCATGATGCTTTATGACCGTACCTGGCTCCATAGCGATCTATACGCGGTCACAGTGGGCGGCGGATTCATGAACAATCCGGGTCGCTATCTGGCCCTGACTCCGCCCATCAATGGAGCGACAGCGGCCACCGGCTCTCCATACTTCACCCAGGCGCCCGGACAAAAGCTCTTTCAATGGGACTCCCAGCTAAATTTCCAGTACATGCCCAAGGACTGGATTACCTGGTGGACCGAGGCGACATTCCGGCATTCGAGCGTGCCCTACTGGTCGGGATCGGGCGGCGTGACACCGCCGGGCGGCAATACTGGCACACCGGAAAGCTGTGTTGGAGGCGGCTCCAGTGCCACCACCGGCCAGTGCGATGCAGGCGACTGGTTCCCGGATCTTCGCACCCGCGAAGTAGTTTACGGTGCCGGTGTTCTGGTCAAATTCTGAGGTACGGTCGATTTTTTGATGCTATCTGCGGACTCTCAACCGAGTTGACCTTTATGGATGTCGTCTATCTCGTACTACTCCTTGGCGTGTTCCTGGCGTCGTTCGGACTCGTGCTTGCGGTCGAGCGGCTCGGAGACGGTTCTTGAACATTCCCTATATCTTCGCCGGAATGCTGGCGCTGATATTGCTGTGTTATCTGCTCTATGCGCTGATCAAGGCCGAGCGCTTCTAGCATGAGCGCCACGCTGAAATTCGCACTCCTTGGCGCTCTGGTCCTGGCGCTCGTCATCCTCTGTGCGAAGCCGCTCGGGCACTACGTCGCCGACGTGATGGAGGGACGGCCTAATTTTGCGCTCCGATGGGGCGCTCGCTTGGAGCGGTGGATCTATCGGGTGTGCGGAATCGACGCGCGGGAGGAAATGGGTTGGTCGAGGTATGCTATCGGGCTGCTGGTATTCAATCTGGCGGGTGGGCTGGTGGTCTACTTGCTGCAGCGGCTGCAGCAGTGGCTGCCGTTCAACCCGCAGCGTTTGCCGGCGGTGAGCGCCGATTCTTCGTTCAACACCGCCGTCGCCTTCGTGACGAATACCGATTGGCAGGGCTACTCCGGCGAGTCGACCATGGCTTACCTCACCCAGGCAGCGGGGCTGACGGTGCAGAATTTCCTCTCGGCCGCGACGGGCTTGGCGGTCGCCATCGCGCTCATACGTGGCTTTGCGCGGCGCTCCTCTGCCACGATCGGCAATTTCTGGGTTGACGTCACTCGATCGTCGCTCTATCTGCTGCTGCCCCTATCCGCGCTCCTCGCCATGGCGCTCATCGGTCAAGGCGTCATCCAGAATCTGCATCCCTACCGCGACGCCACTACGATTGAGAAGTTAACCTTCGATAATCCCAAAACCGACAGCGCGGGCAACCCCCTTTTGGACGCCAAGGGCAACCCGATCACCGAGTCAGTCACGACCCACACCCAGACGCTGCCCATGGGCCCCGTCGCCTCGCAGGAAGCCATCAAGGAACTCGGCACGAACGGCGGCGGGTTTTTCAACGCCAACTCCGCACATCCTTTTGAAAATCCGACGGCGTTATCCAACTTTATGGAGATCGCCGCGATCTTGCTGATTCCGTTCGCGCTCACCTACACATTCGGCGTCATGGTCGGGGACCGCCGCCAAGGCTTCGCGCTGATGGCAGCGATGCTGATTCTGTTCGCTATGCTGGCAGCGGTTGCCTTTGTCAGTGAACAAGGGGGAAATCCCTCGTTGGCTTCGCAGAGCATCGATACCGCCTCCACGGCCTTCCAGTCGGGTGGCAACATGGAAGGCAAGGAAACGCGCTTTGGCATTGCGGCCTCCGCTTTGTTCGCCGCGGCCACTACCGCTACATCGTGCGGTGCGGTCAACAGCATGCATGATTCGATGACGCCGATGGGCGGCTTCGTGCCCTTGTTCCTGATGCAGTTGGGCGAGCTGACCCCGGGTGGTGTGGGTACCGGCATCTATACGATTCTCATTTTCGCGATTCTGGGTGTCTTCATCGCGGGCCTGATGATTGGACGCACGCCGGAGTATCTGGGCAAGAAGATTCAGGCGCGGGAGATGAAGCTGGCGTCGATATTCATTTTGACCACGCCCACCCTCGTTTTGATCGGCACCGCCGTTGCGGTCATGACCACGGGCGGAAAGGCCGGGGTGTTCAACCCGGGCGCGCATGGCTTCAGTGAAATCCTCTACGCGTTTACCTCAGCGGGCAATAACAATGGCAGCGCCTTCGCAGGACTCTCCGCGAATACCGTGTTCTATAACGTGTCACTGGGCATCGTCATGTGGCTCGGCCGCTTCTGGCCCATTGTGGCAACCCTGGCCATCGCGGGTTCCCTCGCTGCCAAGAAGCGCGTCCCCGTGACCGAAGGCACGATGCCGACTCACGGAGCACTGTTCATTTCCCTGCTCATCGGCACAATCGTGTTGATCGGGGTTCTCAATTACGTTCCGGCGCTCGCGCTCGGACCCGTAGTTGAACACTTCATGCTCGCCGGAGCTCACTGACATCATGTCGCGTAAACCGCTGGCATTGTTCGATCGCCAATTGCTGGGGCCGGCATTGATCGAGACCTTCAAGAAGCTCGATCCCCGCACTCAGGTGCGAAACCCCGTCATGTTCATCGTCTATGTTGGCGCGATCGTCACCGCCCTGTTGCTCGCCCAAGCGCTGGTCGGTCGCGGCGAGGCCCCTCCATCGTTCATTTTGGGCGTAACCATTTGGCTGGCCTTCACGGTGCTATTCGCGAACTTTGCCGAAGCATTGGCGGAAGGCCGCAGCCGCGCGCAGGCCTCCGCGCTCCGCGACATGCGCCAGCTGGTCATGGCGAACAAGTTCACCGATCCCACCCTCGCGTCGCGCTCAACCACTCAGGTGCCGAGCGGAGATCTACGCAAGGGGGAGCTGGTCCTCATCCGGGCGGGAGAAGTCATCCCCGTGGACGGCGAGGTCATGGAAGGCGCCGCGTCGGTCGACGAAAGTGCCATTACCGGCGAGTCGGCCCCCGTCATTCGGGAATCGGGAGGCGATTTTTCCGCGGTAACCGGCGGCACCCGCGTTCTGTCGGATTGGATTATCGCACGGGTCTCGGTGAATCCCGGCGACACCTTCCTCGATCGCATGATCTCTATGGTTGAGGGAGCAAAACGTCAAAAAACGCCGAACGAGATCGCTCTGACCATTCTGTTGGTGGCCCTTACCCTGGTATTTTTGGTCGTCATTGTGACTCTCCTTCCGTTCTCGCTCTATAGCGTGGAGACCGCGAAGCTCGGAGCACCTATCACCATTACGGCGCTCGTCGCCCTATTGGTATGTCTAATTCCGACGACGATCGGAGGTCTCCTGTCGGCCATCGGCGTGGCAGGCATGAGCCGGATGATGCAGGCGAATGTGATTGCGACCTCGGGCCGTGCTGTCGAGGCCGCCGGCGATGTCGATATCCTGTTGCTGGATAAGACGGGAACCATCACCCTGGGCAACCGGCAGGCGTCGGCGTTCTTCCCGGCGCCTCAGGTGTCGGACGAGGAGCTGGCAGACGCCGCGCAACTGGCGTCCCTGGCGGACGAAACACCGGAAGGCCGCAGCATCGTTGTGCTCGCCAAACAACAATTCAACTTTCGGCAGCGCGAGATCCACGGACTCAATGCCCATTTCGTCGCCTTTTCCGCACAAACTCGCATGAGTGGGGTCAATCTTGGCGACCGCGAGCTGCGCAAGGGCGCGGCCGATGCCATCAAGCGATATGTGCTGGAACAAGGGCGGACCTTTCCCCAAGCCGTGACCGACATCGTCGAGAGAGTCGCCAAGCAAGGCAGCACACCCTTGGTGGTCGCCGATGCCGGCAAGGTGCTTGGTGTCGTCGAACTCAAGGACATAGTCAAGGGCGGCATCAAAGAACGCTTCGCCAGTTTACGTCACATGGGCATCAGGACCACCATGATTACGGGGGATAATCCGTTGACCGCGGCGGCAATCGCCGCGGAGTCCGGGGTGGATGATTTTCTCGCCGAAGCAACCCCTGAAGCGAAGCTCGCGCTGATTCGCAAACACCAAGCGGAAGGTCGCCTTGTCGCGATGACCGGCGACGGGACGAACGACGCTCCCGCGCTGGCGCAGGCCGACGTCGCCGTGGCGATGAATACCGGGACCCAGGCGGCGAAGGAGGCCGGGAACATGGTCGACCTCGATTCCAATCCCACCAAACTGATCGAAATCGTCGAAACCGGCAAGCAGATGCTGATGACCCGTGGTTCCCTCACCACCTTCAGCATCGCGAACGACGTCGCCAAATATTTCGCCATCATTCCGGCGGCGTTTGCATCCACCTATCCGCAGCTCGCGGCGCTCAACATCATGCATCTCAAAACGCCCGACTCCGCCATTCTGTCCGCGGTCATATTCAACGCCTTGATCATCGTTTTGTTGATTCCTCTGGCGATCAAGGGGGTCAAATATAGGCCGCTCGGTGCGGGACTCCTGCTGCGCCGGAATTTGTTGATTTACGGGCTGGGCGGAATCCTGGTGCCCTTTCCCGGCATCAAGTTGATCGACCTGGCCCTCTCCGCGGTGGGATTGACGTGAGGAAGTCGTGATGTTCGCCCGCTATATTCGCCCCGCGGGATGCCTCATAATTGCCATGACCCTGCTACTCGGGGTGATATACCCCGTAGTGATCACGGTGCTGGGATCCGCCCTGTTCCCGTCCAAGGCGGGAGGGAGCCTCATCTATGCCGGCAAGACGCTCATCGGCTCTCGACTCATCGGCCAGAAGTTCTCCGACCCGAAGTATTTCTGGGGGCGACCATCGGCAACCTCGCCGCAGCCCTATAATGGATTGGCGTCGGGAGGATCCAATTTCGGACCGCTCAATCCAGCGTTGCTCGATGCGGTCAAAGCGAACGTGAAACTGCTGCACGAGGCCGATCCTGGCAACGCGGGACCGGTACCGGTAGAGCTCGTGACCGCCTCCGCGAGCGGTCTTGACCCCGATATCAGCCCAGCCGCCGCCGACTATCAGGCATCCCGAGTGGCCCAGTTGCGTCACCTCCCGCTCTCGACCATCCAATCGCTGATCAGGCAACACGAGACCGGGCCGTTCGTCGGCATCATCGGCGAGCCGACGGTCAACGTGCTGGAACTTAACTTGGCACTCGATCTGTTGCATTGATGACCGACGAGGAGCGGCGCAATCCGGATGAGTTGCTGACCGCCCTCAAGCACCACGAAGCAGCCGAACGGCGCGGGCGCTTGAAAATCTTCTTCGGTGCCGTCGCGGGAGTCGGCAAGACCTACTCAATGCTCGAGTCAGCGCGTGCTGCGCGCACCTCCGGTATTGACCTGGTCATCGGGTACGTCGAGCCGCACGGCCGGCTTGAAACGGAGCGTCTGGTGACCGGTCTCGAGCAGTTGCCTTTGCTCGAGGTCGAATATCGGGGGATTGTGCGCCATGAGTTCGATCTCGACGCGGCGCTGGCGCGCCACCCCACGATACTGGTCATCGACGAACTAGCGCACTCGAATGTGGTGGACGGGCAGCCCAAGCAGCGCCACGCAAAACGTTGGCAAGACATAGAGGAGGTGCTGGCGGCGGGCATCAATGTGTGGACGACCGTCAACGTCCAGCATTTGGAGAGCTTGAACGATGTCGTGGCAGGCATTACGGGCGTCCGACAAAGAGAAACCATACCGGACCGCGTTTTCGATCAAGCCGATGACGTGGAGCTAATCGATCTGCCGCCTAGCGATCTGCTGGCGCGATTGCGCGCCGGCAAGGTATACAGCGTCGTGCATGCCTCGGCCGCCACCAAGCGATACTTTCGCGAGCCCAATTTGTTGGCGTTGCGCGAACTGGCGCTGCGGCGCACGGCGGATCGAGTCGACGCAGCCGCCCGCGCTTACAAGGATAGGGAGCGCTTTTCGCAACCGTGGTTGGCCCGCGATCGGTTCTTGATCGCGGTGGCATTGGACGATCAAGCCGAGCAGCTTATCCGCGTGGGCAAACGCTTCGCCGATGCCCTCGATGCCGAATGGTTGGTGGTGTCCGTCGAGACCCCGGCGATGCTCAAGCTTGGGGAGGCCGCGCGAAATCGTCGGGTTGATATATTGCGCCTGGCCGAGTCCCTAGGTGCGCAGACGATTACCCTGGATGGGCCATCGGCCTCCGCCGCCTTGGCGGAATACGCCCGGCTGCGCAATGTTACGCGCATCGTCGTCGGAGAGCCCCGGCGATTTGGAATTCAGTCCCTATTTCGACCCTCCACCGCCACCAAGCTGGTACGCGCCGGCGGCGGATTCGACTTGTCGGTGATCGCTCGGCGCGCAGCCTCGCCCAAGGAGCCGTTGCGTTCGGACCCCTCCCCGCCGCATGGCCTCAACTGGGTGCGCTATTGGGCCGCCCTGGGCATCTCGTTGGCCTGTACGGCGCTCGCCGCAGTCATGTTTCCCTATTTTTCGTTGACCAACCTGGTCATGGTGTATCTCCTGGGCGCCACCATCGCGGCCCTGCGACTGGGGCGAGGGCCGGCGAGCGCGGCAGCCGTTGCGAACACGTTGGCGTTCGATTTTTTCTTTGTCCCTCCACGCTTCTCTTTTGCCGTTTCCGATGTCCAGTATTTGGTGACATTTGGTGTCATGCTGGCGGTCGCCCTCATCATTGCGACTCTGGTCGCAAGCGTCAGGGCGCAAACACGTGTGGCCGGTGCGCGCGAACGCCGTACCGCATTGCTTTACGCCATGAGCCGCGAGCTCGCGGCGACGCGCAGTCTCGAGGATTTGGCGCGCGTCGCAGTCAAGCACGTGGCGGAGACCTTCGCAAGCCGTACGGTGGTGCTGGTTCCCGACGCGAACGGTCGTTTACGACATCCGAAAAGCTCACCGATGGTCGGCTCGTTGTTGGGCGCTGATCTGTCGGTTGCCCAATGGGTATACGACAACGCCGCGCCCGCGGGGCTCGGAACCGACACGCTACCCGGAACCCACGCGCAATACCTGCCACTCAAGGGGAGCCATCTCGCCCTCGGCGTGTTGGCCGTGGAACCAACGCAACGGCGCCGCCTGCTCTTGCCTGAGCAGCGCCACCTGATCGAGACATTTGCCGCCCAGATCGCGCTCGCGCTCGAGCGCGCCGGCCTGCAGGAAAAGGCGGAACAGTCGCGTGTCACCGCGGAAACCGAGCGGCTTCGCAATACCCTCCTCGCCTCCATCTCGCACGACCTGCGGACGCCGCTTGCAGTGATCACGGGTGCGAGCAGTGCACTCAACGACCCCTCGATGACGTTCGACCCAGATGCGCGCCGCTCTCTGACCGCGCAAATCGAGGTCAAATCCAAGGAAATGGCCGAGATCATATCCAATGTGCTGGACCTGATGCGCTTGGAGAGCGGCCAGTTTTCCTTGCGCCTTGATTGGGTGATGATCGACGACCTCGTGAACTCGGCGCTGGAACGGCTCGGTACGCGCTTGGCCGAGCATCCGGTTGAGTCTCGCGTGCCGACGGATTTGCCGCCCGTGCGTGTGGATAGCGCGCTGGTGTTGCAGGTATTCACCAACCTTCTCGAGAACGTCGTGAAACACACGCCATCGGGAACCCACGCAACGATTGATGCGGTGCTGGAGGACCAATTTGTGAGAGTCAGCATCGAAGACACGGGCCCCGGTCTCCCTCCCGGGGATGTTGAGCAGCTATTTGCAAAATTCCATCGCGGCCGCGACGAAAGCAGCGCGGGCGGCGCCGGCTTGGGATTGTCGATTTGCCGCGCAATCGTCGCGGCCCACGGCGGTCAAATTGATGCGACTCAGCGGCCCGGCGGCGGCGCACGCTTCTCATTCACATTGCCGATCTCTTGACGAGAGGGCGGGTAGCGTCTTGCCCTCCGGTACCGTCGGAACGCAATCAGGGCAAAAGCAGCCTGAATCGCCGCCATGGGCCAAGTACCTTCTAAGGATGATCGGTTGAAGGAAAACTCCGCGTACAGGCTCGCCATCGGCAAGGAACCAGGGTAAAGACATCCCGTTGACTACAAGACTGCGCGGAGCCTCGAACGAGACTCCGCGCCACCTCCGACCCCTACACCGTCTCGAGGTTACTGCTGAACCTTGAATGCAACCCCGCATCCGCCGGGAAGGTTGCCGGGACAACCAGTTTTGCTGAAGTCGAAGTCCCCGCCACTTGATGCCAATCCAAAGACGTCGCCGCTAGCGTCGAGGGCAAGCCGGTCGTCCGAGGGAACGGCTCCGTCGGATCCTCCGAGAAAGGTGTACAGAATCGTCTCGGTCCAGGCGCTGCCGGTAGAATTGGGGGTGAGCTTGTACACAATGCCGCAGCCGCCACCGGAGTCTTTCGTACATGTGAACGCTGTTCCGCCGCCGACGTAGGCGGTGCCGTAGAGAGTCCCCGCAGCGCCCAAGGTCAGGCCGGATTGAGGAAAAGATCCATCGGCTTCGCCGACAAATTCGTGAATGAGCCGTTCCTCGACTTTTCCGTTTCCTTCAGGGATGATCTGAAACACCGTGCCGTCCAACGCGCTTCCTCCGTTCTCCGTGGTACCGACCAGGTTTCCCGCCTGGTCAGCGATCAGGCCGGAAAATGGATTCCAGCCGGTGCTCGCGTCTTTGAAGTTATACCGGGTGCTCTCGGTCCAGGATCCATCAGCATTGGGCGAGAGTTCAAATACCATACCGCAGAAAAAAATGCCCGCGCCACCGTTTGGATCGCCGCAAGTCGACGAGTCGCCCGCGCCGCCAAACGCCGTCGCGCCCCATAGGTTGCCGGCGGCATCGAACGCCAGACTGCCTGACGGATTCACGCCGTCCGTGCCCTCTCCGGTAAAGCGATGCAGAACGCTCTCGGTCCACTTCCCGTCCGCCAGGTGCAGCTTGTAGGTCGTGCCGCAACCATTGGAACAGAACAGGAGGTTGCTCGCGCCGCCGCCGCCGGACCAGGTGCCGCCATACAGGTCGCCGGCCTGGTCAAAGATTAAGCGGCCGCTCGGGCCGCATCCATCGCTCCCATTGCTGCCGAACTTATGCAGGATAGTCTCGGTCCAAGCTCCGCCAGCGGCGGCGGTTGGCGACAGTTCATAGACGATCCCGCAGCCGCTGCCACCGTTCGGGGTGGTCCCATACAGATTGCCCGCCGCATCGAACACTACGCTCGAGCCGGGGTTGCCACCATCACCTGTTGCCTGCGAAAATTGGTGAATCGTTTGAAACTTGAAGCCGCCACTTGAGTCCGGCGACATTGTAAAAACCGTGCCATCGGCGAACTCGCCGACACCGCCGGCGCTGGTTGTGCCAAAAAGATTTCCATTCGCGTCGAAGACCATTCCCCCCGTCGGAAAGCTGCCGTCGCTGCCGCTGTCACCTTTAAACGTGTGAATTACCGTCTCTTGAGCTGCGCACACCGAACTGACCGCCAGCGCCGTGGTTACTGCCGCTGCCGCCAAGGCTCTTCGCCTCGCAATCAATTTTTCTCGATCGTTCATTTCCGAATTCCTCTGGTTAAAACAATTGTGCCTCATCAGTCCTGGCATTCTGCATGCGGATGCGCCCTCACGAGGGTCAGCGTCAACGACACATGCGTCGGTAGGTTCCTCGAGAAGTGCAATAGGTTGCGCAATAATCAATAAATATTTCCGCTTTGATGAATGTCATTGCCGGCACTCGCGCAGGATATTGCGCAGGGGCGATTGGCTTCGGAATCTCGCTAACAGGTACCAGCCGTGTCTGGCAGGTCGTAAAATTGTCGCAAGATACTCGAGGGCATGGGCCCTCACCATTCCCTTATGGCGCGTTGGACAGGCCCGCCTCGTTCGCGTCGACGCCAAGCGCGAAAAGCTCACCGGACTCCGTCGTTTCTGAATAGACCACGCCATTCGCCACTGTTGGCGATGACTGTCCGGCAACACCAGGGACGGCCGCGAGCTGCGCGCCCGTCTTTGCGTCGAACGCATAGAGGGTCCCGTCATCGCTTCCGACATAGACGACGTCGTTGGCGACGGAAGGCGAAGATGTGATCCCGCTCGCCACGGGCGCGGACCAAACCGTCTTGCCCGTGCGTGCGTTGAGCGCATAGAGCGTGCCGCTTGATGATCCATGCGGGCCCGTCACTGAGGCGCCGATATAAACCCTGCCATTCGCAACGGCGGGCGAATCGCCCGGTATCGAAAGGGGAACGCCGGGCGACACCGACCAGAGTACCGCGCCCGTACTCGCATTGAACGCGGCAACGACGCGGCCGCCGGCATATGCGACGCCGTCCACCACGGCCGGCGAGGAGGTATTGACCGGCCCCAAGATCGACGAAGACCAGATCTGTGCACCGGTTTTCGCGTCGAAGGCGAAAAGACTGTCACCATTGATATAGACCGCGCCGTTGGCCACTGCCGGTGAGGAAGCCGCGTTGCTGGCACTGATCGGCGCCGACCAGAGTTGCTCACCGGTAGCCGCGTCGATCGCGAAGACGCTGCCGACTGCAGACCCGAAATACGCGATGCCATCGACAACGGCCGCCCCCGAAGGTGCGTCCGGCAAGTAGTTGACCCCTGCGCACCATAGATTCGTGCCGTCGGCGGCGGCGTAAGCGCAGAGCCCGCCAAATGAGTCAATGTAAACCGTGCCCTTGCTGACCGCGGGCGAGATCCCGAATGAATTCGTGGCCCACAAGAGCTGGCCGGTTGCCGCCTCGTAAGCATTCGTCCCGCTATAGACAACACCGTCGACAACCGCTGGAGCGGTGAATGAAAACGAGCCGTCAGATGTCGACCAAAGCACCTTGAGCGCGGCCACGTTCGTTGTATTCAGCATATGCTCAGCCGGATTGAATCGCCCGCCACGCGGCACGAAGCCGAATTCGGACCAATTGCCATCGGCCGACGCCGGAGCAGCAGCATGGGCCGAGCCAAAAGACGCCACCATCAGACCGAGCGCGGCGGCTGAGGACCTAAGCCAAGTCAGGAGGCCTTCCACAAGAGTGCGGAGTAAAACGAGCGCTGTGCCCTTTGATGACGCATCAGTGACTTGTGTATCCACCCGACACGATCCTTGGCACCGTGTCTTATTGCTTCGCATTCCATACTCCTTGAGAAATCGGTCCCATTGGCAAGACTTGCAGGCCGCGAACAATGCACGCAGATGGGCACTATTTCCAATTGAATATTTGAATGCCGGCGATAGAGCCAATGCATCGTTGAGCACGCAGCGTGTAGTGCGCTTCATCCCCCCCGATAGCCTCCCCCAATGACATGCACTCCCCCGCTCTCAAGGTATCGGTTGCGCCAGATTGCCAGATGCGGGTAAGTCAATCGCAGGCCAGAACGAATCGCACACTCGCAAATCTAGTGGTCCAATTTAGCGAGGCCTGCGGCCGCGTCGGTATCTCACTTTCGACTAAACGGAATAAAAACGGCGAGCGCTGAGTCTCTTTGTCGGAGACACCCAATTACGACAATATCAAGGAGAACGTGCGATGCGCGTAAATACGGGCGGTAAGTTGTCGAATCTTCGCCGAGCGACAATGGCAATAATGGCAAGTGGCATCGTCTTTGTGCCAACCGTTCACGCCAATCCGTTCAACAGGATTGTTCTCGTGCCACCAACGGATCTTCCCGAATTGGCGCGGCAAAGCGGCGATGCGATGCTTCTGAACGAAACATCTGATGGCAGAACACTTCTCTATATAGAGCAGAATCAGGGCGCCCGCCTGGCCACCTTCGATGTGACGGACCCAGTGCATATCAAAGGCGAGGGCTCCGTGCAGCTTGACGCTTCTGGACCGTTTGATTTCGTCTCTCCGCTCGGGGAAAAAGCGGAACTCATCCGGTTCCGGCAGGGCCATGGGGACGCAGTATTGGACTTACATAAAGAAAGTGCGCCAACTCTTAAGCCCGTTCAGGGGCTGACATTGCAGGGTCCGATCACGCATCTAGGAAATGATGGATTCACGGCCACCAGTCCGGCGACAGAGATGCCGTCGGCGCGGAACATTCAGGCGACCGAATTTGCAAGTACGCAGGAATTTAGTCATGTCTTTGATGTGAAGCAAGTTCGTGAGGAAGCGGCGAACGCCCGCACGGGCACCTCTTTCCTGCTAACGGGCAGCGGTCTATTCCTCATAAGGCGGCCCGCCGTGGAGTGGAACAATTGGCAACGGCAGCGAGAATGGTTTTTCGCACACAACGGTGGTTGACATTGCGGTTCCGCCAGCCCTGCCGTGTCGACGTGTTGGAATGGTCCGACATTCTTAATGGAGGTGTTTACGATAGCGGTAGTCCAATGCGGTGCCGCAACTCGCGAAACCTGGCGTCCGAACGTATAGGGTCAAAGCTGGGGCGAATAGGAATCGATGGGTTGAATCGAGCGTCATACGCCTTGTTGAGCCAACTCAACGCTTGGTCCAGATCCGCTCTACATTCTCGTAGCGAGGTGTGAATCTCGACAGAAACCGCGCTGCCGGAGACGAGCACGTGGATGCGTGCGCTGCCCTGATCGCGTTTATGGGTCGAGGCTCGTGTAATTAATCGAGCGACTCGGATGATCCGGATCCAGACGAATCTGATCTGCTGCCACAACTGACCTCGCGTTCGGGGAAGAATTAAAAATCACAACGCCCCGTTTTTTCGTTTTCGCCTGGTGACTGCGCCGCGCCTGTCTGGTTTCGCTAAAACATCTCTGCCGCGCAATAAACCATTTCTCCTCGACACGGTACTAATGCAGGTAATCAACGTTCTTTACCCTTACGGAGTGCATCATGAATTCATATCGAAGTTCCACCAGCCGAGCGCCCGCTTCAATTGGCATCGGCGTTTTTTGCGCCCTCACGGTTGCTGCGTGTGGCGGCGGAGGTGGTAGTGGAATGAGTAGCGCTCCTAGCACTGCGAGTCAGATGGCGCCACCGGCGACCACGACATTCACCGATACGCCCTTAGTGACGGATAAAGCCGAAGTGGTCGCCGTCGCCACTATAATCGACGCCAATTTGCAGAATCCCTGGGGAATTGCCACCGCACCGGGCTTGCCATTCTGGATCGCGGACAACAACGCCAATCTGGCTACCCTGTATAGTGGCACCGGCACGATAGAGACGCAGGCTGTCACGGGCTCGGCCGACGTCGGAGTGGCTATCCCATCTTCTGCGGCAGGTGTACAGGCTAATCCCACGGGCCAAGTTTATAATGGCAATGGCGGCTTTCTCATTCCAACGAGTAATGGTCAGGAGTCGGCCCTGTTCATGTTTGACGGCGAGGGCGGGACCATTGCCGCCTGGGCAAAGGATAGCGGAGCGACTGCAGTCGCCGCCTACGACGACGGAGTGGCCAACGGCGCAGAACATGCTGTGTACAAGGGCCTCGCGCTCGGCACGGTCGGCGGCGCCACGTACCTCTATGCGACCGACCTGCACAACAACAAGGTCGACGTATTCGATACCAATTTTTCGAAGCCGGCCGCAATGCAGGGAAAATTTCTCGATCCGAGCATACCGACCGGCTTCGTACCGTTCGGCATCGCCACGCTGAATGGCCAGTTGTACGTCACATTCGCCAAGCAGGATACCGAAAAGCATGACGAAATCACGGGCGCGGGTTTGGGTTACGTTGATATATTCGACTTCAGCGGTAACCTGGTAAGTCAGTTTGCCTCAGGGGGCGCGCTTAACGCCCCATGGGGGATGACGGTTGCACCCGCCGGATTCGGCTCTTTGGACGGGGACGTACTAATCGGCAACTTCGGTGATGGAACGATCAACATTTTCACTCCCAATGGTACTGCATTGGCAACAAGTGTGGGCCACTTGATGGGCAGTAACGGTAGTGCAATTGCCTTTCCGGGTTTGTGGTCACTCGTATTCGGAGATGGCGACTCGGACAAGCCCGTCACCACGCTGTTCTACACAGCCGGCTTCGCCGATCAGACGGACGGTGTATTCGGCAGCATTACCGCTGGGTCGAGCACGACGACGACCACAACGACAAGCCCCGGCTACTGAGGAGATCGCTTCAGTTTTCCGCTACGTAAGGCGATGCCCCGCGCATTTGGGCGGGGCATCGCATACGCCTCAAAGCGGGCCACGCATTGGCGCGGCAACCCGGCGATGCGATGTTTCACGCCAAGCGGCGCAATTGGCTCAGGAGCTGATCCGCATCCCCCGTGCCCCAACCCCAGGGCTCATAGATCATCCACAGCGCCCCGCACCAAGAATCGCCGGCCGCCTACAACGCCAGCGGTTTTCGCCGCATTGGCCACCCACGCGCATGATGGGCCATGCTCTCATAACAAGTGTCGCTCGTTGGATGAAGCGGGTAATGCGAAGCGCCTTTGAGGTGTGATTGTTCTCACGGCTTGGAGAGTTGCTGATAGGTCTCGGGACTCATGTCTGGCATTTTCCGAACAAACGACACTTAGGTACCTCACTCGGGAACGGCTGGAATAAAACCGGCAGGTATTGGGTCTTACTGTCGGAGACATTAAATCACCCAATTTTTTAGGAGAGAGTGCGATGAACTTAAATTCACGTGGCAGGATATCGGGGCATCTTCGCCGAACGGCAATGGCAGTCATTGCAAGTGGAATCGTGATTGCGCCGGCCGTTCACGCCAATCCCTCCAACAGTATCGTTCTCGTACCCCCCACGGATCTTCCCGAATTGGCGAGGCAACCCGGCGATGCAATGTTTCTCCGCGACGCGAATGACGGCAGAGCGGTTCTTTATGTCGAGCAGAACCACGGCGCGCAACTGGCCGTCTTTGACGTGACCGACCCACGCCATGTCAAGAGCGAAGGCTCGGTGCAATTGGGTACTTCCGGACCGTTTGACTTTGTTTCCCCACTGGGAGGCCAACAGGAACTTGTCCGGTTTCGCCAGGATCAAGGAGGGGCGGTGCTGGATCTTCATAAGGCTTGGTTACCGAGTCTTAAGCCGCTTCCTGGGATAGGTTCGCAGGGCCCAATCTCACTTCTAGGCGATGATGGATTCACCGTCAGCGGTCAGGCCGTGACCGGTCCGAAAGCTGTGGCTCCGCAGCCGATGCAAGACTATCAGGTGATCGACACATCGAGTTCACGGAGCCCGGCTCCCGTCTTTGAGGTGAAGCAGGTCCACGAGGAGCTCACCAAGCAAGACACGGGCACCACTTTCCTGCTCACGGAGGCAGGCCTGTACCTCATCAGACGGCCCACCGCAGAGTCCGACAAGAGGCGCCGTGAGGAGGACTGGTTTTGGCAGCACACCGGCGGTTGACGGAATCCCGAGTGAGTGGGGAATAAAACGACCCTATCGGAAGTCTTGTCTTTTGAACTGCAACTGAGGAGACTGACATGTCGAATGATCAATCGCTGCTATCGCGTCGCAATGCTTTGAAATGCATGGCCTATGGCGGGGCGGGAACGTTGTTTGCGCTGTCGGGCGGCGTGTTTACGCCGATCGATCTGGCCATGGCACGCGCCTACGACGAGGCGAAGGAAGGAAAGGCTCTGGGCAAGCCGCTGTTCGTTCAGATCAGCGACACCCACATCGGTTTCAACAAGGAAGCCAATCCGGACGTCAACGGCACCCTCACCCAGACCATCGACATCGTCAATGCAATGCCCGTGCAGCCGGCGCTCATCATCCATACGGGCGATATCACGCACCTGTCGAAGCCCGCCGAATTCGATATGGCACAGCAGCTGTTCTCTCGTCTGCGCACCACCGAGATGCACACCGTGCCGGGCGAGCACGACACCACCGATGCCACCGTCTCGGAATACTTCAACCGATTCGGCAAAGCGTCCGCCAACAAGGGGTACTACAGCTTCGATCACGCCGGCGTGCATTTCATGGCGCTCATCAATGTACTCGAGTTCAAGCCGGGCGGCCTCGGCACCTTGGGCGCGGAGCAGCTCGCCTGGGTGGCGGCCGACCTGAAGGGTCGTTCGTCAAGCACCCCGATCGTGGTCTTTGCCCACATGCCGCTGTGGACGATTTATGAGCCCTGGGGCTGGGGTACGGGGGATGCGGATCAGCTCCTGAGCCAGTTGCGCCGCTTCGGATCGGTCACCGTGCTCAACGGCCACATCCATCAGATCGTGCAAAAGGTCGAGGGCAACATGACCTTCCACACGGCCCGCCCGACTTCCTATCCGCAACCGGCCCCCGGCGTGGGCTCGGGGCCCGGCCCGCTCAAAGTACCTGCCGATCAATTGGCGGGAATGTTGGGGATTACCAGCGTCTCGGTGGTGAAGCATCCGAGTTCGCTCGCACTCAATGACACAGCGCTCGCCTAGCCGCGCATCAACGCTCAACTTAAGGAGGATTTTCACGTGATTATTCGACGACCCCGATTGTTGCTGACGGCTGTCAGCGTGGCGATGCTGACCGGGATTGTGGCCTACCTTCCCTCGGCCGCGCAGACCCTGGACTCGACCAAGATCGTCATCAAGGACTTCATGTTCATGCCGACGCCGCTGACCGTCAAAGCAGGCTCGTCCGTGGTCTGGTCCAACATGGACGATGAACCGCACAACGTGGTCAGCGATACGGGAATGTTCCGCTCGGGCGGCATGGACACGAGCGAGAACTTCACCTACAAGTTCGACAAGCCGGGCACCTATCACTTCACGTGTTCGATCCATCCGCGCATGGTCGGAACGATCGTCGTTCAGTAATGCCATGAACAGCATGGCGAAAGTAGGTGTTGGTGCCGTCGCGACCCTCGCGATGCTCGCGATCGGCGGCGGCCTGTTCATCGAGTCGGGGTTCTACGACATCGGTGCCGACGATCATCACACCAAGATCGTGCTGTCGGCTATCGAGCAACTGCGCAACCGCTCCATAGAGGTGCGCGCGCAAGCGGTGGAGGTATCTGATTTCGAAGACCCGAAGAGGGTGGCGGCCGGTGCCCAACGCTATGCAGCGCTGTGCGTCGGCTGTCACCTGGCGCCTGGGGTGACAAAGTCCGACCTCCGCCCGGGGCTCTACCCTCACCCACCGAACCTCGCACAGGAGGACATCAAGGACACCCGACGAGCGTTCTGGATCGTCAAACATGGTATCAAGATGAGCGCCATGCCCGCGTGGGGTAAATCCCTGGATGATGCAACTATCTGGGATATCGTCGCGTTCGTTCGGAAGATGCCGGAGATGACTGCAGACACTTACCAGGAGATCGTGCAGGGGCACTGACGCCCGTTTAGGCGGTCGTTATGGTATCGACGTTGCAGTTCGACGACGGATGGGAAGAAATCAATGTCGATCGAAAACTGATCACCTTCCACAAAAGCCTGGAATCCAGGGACGGCCGCTCGTCCTGCGCTTCGCTCCGGACCGCCGCGGCCGAGCCGCGTCGTCCAAAAATCGCGCCGCGATTTTTGTCGAACCAGTGGGTTCGTCCACACACCCTGCACCTTCAAAAAATAGAATGGGCCTCAAAAGCAGGCCCATTCTATTTTTTGTGGCGGAGAGGGTGGGATTCGAACCTTCAAGATCAACCATAAGTTTCAATAACTTGGTGATCTTGCGCGAAGAATTTTTCCCCTGCAATCCCCTTTGAACCCCGGATTGACCACCAGATTTGCCACCATCCCTGCTCACTGGTCGCTACGCGGCCGCTTTGTATAGCGATTTGCGTTTCCAGATAAGGATCGGCTCAAGAGCCGAGTCTAGCAGTCACGGATACTGTCGCAAGCCCAACCAGAGATACGTCCGTGTGCTTCGCTCCCCTGATGAAGACCATCGCTAACGCCCCACGCCATTGAGCAACTGTGGCAAACAGTACTCAGCGACGCAAGACCGAAACGGCTCGCTCCACAAGCGGGTACCCCAGCCTTTCTTGCTCAAGGCGCACTCTATCGCCCAAACGGTCAGACCTCAGATCGTCGTAAAGCGACTGCTCATCCGGATCGAGAAATTCGAGATCGCGCAGAACACGCGTCGCGCTCAATTCTTCCGTCCAGAGTTCCCGATGAATCATCAGCGTTTCGCGATCCATCAAGAAGGAGCGGGTGTTCGGCAAGTACTTGCGCAGGCGGCTCAGAATCGCAAAGCCATGGGTGTCAAGGTCACCCCAGTAATAGAGGGGTCGATCCGCGAGCCATGGAATCGCCCGAAGAAGGTCGATCGCATACCCGCCGCCGAAAAGAGCGAGAGTGTCGGCGTGCTGTGGGAGTGCGAGGAAATTGATCTTGTTTTCCGTGATGAGTACCTGGTTGCAGGGGGGTGCGTATGCTGCAAGTTGTGACAGGGGAACGGTGGCATCACTGAGACTGCCGAATGCACGGGACGGATCCAACCACCTAAAACGAACCTGGGGCTCTTCGAAGCGAAGGCCATAGCGTCGTTCGAAACCGTGGTCCCCGAGTCCGTTGACGGTGCAGTCGATGGCCTCGGCCGGCAGCAAGCGGTCGAGGCAGTCGGCGAGCACGCTGCGGTTCACTTCGATAAATTTGCTATCGACGCCCGGTATTCCGAGCTCCCGGGCATACCTGTTTGGACGCGGATGCGCGTATAGGTAAGCCGCGGTGTCGAGTAGTCGAGTGAGAACGGGCTCGGATTGCAGGACCAGCGAAGGCCGGTCGGCGAGCCATCGGAGCAGGCGCGGTTCACGCTCAGTGATGAGCCTATGTATGTGACGAAAGCGGCGCAGCGCGTCGGTTTCGCCAGCGCAGGCCGCAAGATCTTCGACGGAGTCGAAGGTTATGGCATCGGGGACACGCAGTTTACCTAGTTTTTGATGTGAAGTTTCGCGCAGCGCGAGGGTGTATCCGGCCCCGATCAGAGCCTTGCTTTGGGCTTCGAGAGCGGCTACGGCAGATCGAAGCTCAGCAAAGGACTCCAGCCATTCCTGGGCGGTGTGTTTTCGAAATGAGATCGGGTAAGGAAAGAACGGCGCATCTTGCGCGTTTGCCAAGATCGCACTCAGGGGTCGACCGCTCGCCCAGAGTCTGCGGGCACGCTCCCGGATTTCCTTTGGTGAGATCACGCTGGTGTCGCGGCTGCCAGAAACTGAGCCTTACGCTCGCGATACTCCTCGATTGTGAGTGTCTGAACCATCGAATTTGAGCCACCTTCGTTGTGGACGAAGTGCACAGCTGCGATGTAGTCCTCAATAACGGCGATCTTCTGCAGCGGGGTGACGATGAGGAGCTGCAGGTCGAGCTTGCCGAACAATTCGAGCCCGTAGCGCGTGCTGTCGTCAGAGCCGCGACCAAAGGCCTCGTCGATAACGACGAACCGGAAGTGACGTTGGCGAGCCTGCGTGTCGCCGAGGCCGAACTGGTACGCGAGGGCAGCGGCGAGGATGGTGTAGGCGAGCTTTTCTTTTTGACCACCGGATTTGCCGGAGGAGTCACGGTAAAATTCCCGCTCAGCCCCATCGGCACGCCAACGCTCCTTGGCGCCGAACTCGAACCAGTTGCGCACGTCCGTGACCTTCGCCCGCCAGCGGGCATCCAGATCCACCTGCCCTTCGCGGCCGTTCAAACGCCCGACCAGGCCTTTGACCTGAATAAACTTCTGTTCGGTGTAAAGCTCGCCGACTTCGTCGCCGCCACTAATGCAGTCACGGAGCTCGGTCTGGAAATTCCGTACGTCCGCATCGGGTGAAGGAAGGCTGACGAGCTCGATGTAGGTACTCTGAGTGCGATCGTATTCAATACTGGTGAGAGAGGTGTTAATAGTTCGGATGCGCTCTTCGATGTCATCGCGTCGACGCTGGAGGTGGGCCTGGAAGGCGGCCATGCCGTTGATGGTCTCTTTGTTCAGCAACTCCTTGAAGCGGGCCTGGAAACGAGGCAGGTCATCGTCGCGTAGCGCCTTGAGTTGTCGGCGGTACTCGGGAAGCGCGGCGGTGCTGGCGTCCATTTCGCTGGTTTCGGCGCGATAGGCTTCCTTGTACTGCTGCATCTGTTTGACGATGCTCTCCCGGAGCCGCCCGGTGGCCTTTTCATCAGCGTCGATACGGCCCTGGAGCGCCTCTCGCATCATCTTCTGCTGCGTCGGAAGCAGGCGCAACTCCAGCGCCTGACCGCCCAGCGCCTGGGCGGTCAGCTGCTCCAAGCGCGCGGTATGGTGATCGATGTCTTCCTGAGGGACCGAGAGCTGCTCCTGTTGGGCAAGATCGCGATCGCTCTGAAAATCAGTGAGCCGGGTCTGGACGCCCCCAAGACGACCGCTCGCGCTCTCCCGTTGTGCGTCCGCCGCAGTGTATCGCTCTTCGAGCTCTCGCAATTGCTCGCGCAGGGTGCGCAGCCGATCATCGGATTCTTCGAGCGCGCGCTTTTCATCCTCGAGACGCTGAATGACAGCGGCGGATCCACGCCAATCGATTCGGGAGAAATCTTTGAATTCGACGAGGGTCTCGGCTGCGCGCAGCCTCTGGTCAACGTCGCGCTGCTGTTGCTTCAGGCGTTCGCGTTCGGCGTTGATGGCGACGAGCCGGCGGCGCAGCTCACTTTGCTCGCCCCGGAACAGCTTGAGTTTCGCTTGGTTGTTCCAGCCGAGCACGTAACG
>JBEKYO010000003.1:0-68863 GCA_049510875.1 Steroidobacteraceae bacterium | reverse complement strand
CACGATGTCGGCCAGCGCCGGAATCGATTCGATGGCGCGAATGGCATTGAGGAGTTCCGCGGGCGCCTGCGGAAGGAGCTGCAGCGCTTCCATGGCCTTCTCGCGCAGGTTGAGGCCGCGCGCTTCCGCCTCGCGATCGAGAACCTCGGGTTCCTTGTATGCCTCGATCCGCGCGATGTAAAACGGGTCCTGGCTCACATAGTCCAAGACGGTGAAGCGTTGTTCACCCTGGCAGATCAAATGCTGCGCGCCGTCGGGGGCGGTCACGAAGCGCACGATGGAGGCGGCCGTTCCGACCCGATGCAGTCCCTGCGCATCGGGGTCTTCCAGGGCCGGATCCTTCTGCAGCAGCAAGCCGATCCGCCGCTGCGTGCGCACCGCTTCCTGCGCCGCGGCCAGAGCGTGCTTGCCATGAATGGCAATCGGCAGCACCACGCCGGGAAACAGGACCGGCTCGCGTACCGGCACCACGATGAGCACATCTTCCAGCGGGGCAGCGCCCGGTGAGTGGCTGTCGACGGCGCTCATAGGGCCGACCCCGCGAGGCGTAGAAACAAATACCCGTTCTCCAAGCGCAGCTCGCTCAAGGCATAGCGGCCGGGCGGCAGGTCGATGCGGCGCCGCATGCGGCCATAGGGAATTTCCAGGCGCACCACGGCAACGCCGGACGAAAAGCTCGGCGGCGGCACCGTGGTCTCGATCAGCAGCACCGAGGCGCTGATCCGCACCTCGATATCCTCCGAGCGGGCGCCGGGCAACGCGACCGAGACGTGCAGCTCGGAACCGAGAGAAAATACATTCGCGGGCGGCTCCCACACGGGAGCGGAGGAGGGCTGGGTCAGCAGCTCGAAAAAGCGGCGATGCCGGCGCTCCGCTTCATCGAGCAGTGCACAGGCTTCCGCCCACATCCAGGTTTGTCTGCGCTGAGAATTCATGGTTCCTTGGCTTGCGCTACGTATCGGGGTAGCGAAAGAGTGAGGGCGGCCGACCCCGAGTTCAAGGTGGGCGCTTGGCTCCATATCCCACCTGAGCCGCCGTGGCCGTCCGACTCGGATGGGCGGCTAGCGGGGCGCGCTCTTGTCGACGACGCGCACCGTATATCCTCCGGACTTCTCGTCCGCCCGCAGCGTCAGCAAGCCACGTTTCTGAGCGTCGGCCAGCAGATCGTTGAACGACCGAAACCCATAAGCGCGCTCGTTGAAACCCGGATGGCGGCGCTTGATCGCCTGTTTGATCATGGATCCCCAGATGGGTTCGTTTTCGCCGCGTTCCTCGATGACGGCGTCCAAGGTTTCGACCACCAAATCGAGCGCGTCGGACAGCTCCGGGCCCTTGTTCTCGGAGGGGGCGCTTTCGGCGGCGGCGGCGGTGGTGCGCGGCGCCGTTGATGCGCTGCGGCGGCGCACCTTCGACGGCTCTTTGCGCACCAAGTCATCGTAATAGATGAATTCGTCGCAGTTGTTCAGGAACAGATCCGAGGTCGAGTTCTTGACGCCCACCCCGATGACGGTTTTGGCGTTTTCGCGCAGCTTGCTCACCAGCGGCGAGAAATCCGAGTCGCCGCTGATGATGACGAAGCTATCGACGTGCCCCTTCGTGTAGCACAGATCCAACGCATCGACGACCATGCGGATGTCCGCCGAATTCTTGCCCGACTGGCGCACGTGCGGGATCTCGATGAGTTCGAAGGCCGCCTCGTGCAGGCCGCGTTTGAAGTCCTTGTATCGATCGAAGTCGCAGTACGCCTTCTTGACGACGATGTGGCCCTTGAGCAGCAGCCGCTCGAGGACCTTCTCGATGTCGAAGCTCGGATATTTGGCGTCTCGTGCGCCGAGCGCGATATTCTCCAAATCGAGAAACACCGCCATGGTGGCGTCCGAGGCCCGGCTGGTTCTGTCGTTCATGGGCCCAAGTCTAACAGCGCGTGCGCGCCCTGCTCGAACTCCTCCAAAACTAAAACCAGTTGTAGTTGAAGCTGACGCTCACCCGTTCCGCCGCCGCCCGATGGGGCACGACTTCGTGCCGCAGCCAGCTCTCGAACACGACGAGGTGCCCGGCCGACGCAGGGATGGTGATCCACGCCCGGCGCGGCGGCGCGGCCATGAAGCGGTCGAGGCGCGGGTCCTCGAGCTTGATTCCGGGCGCGCCGGCCGGCACTTGAACGTAGTAGGTGCCGCTCACCGTCGAGATCGGGTGCAGGTGAAGGCCGTGCGCAGCCTGCCTGCCCATGATGTTGACCCAGCAATCGGTCATCGCCAGCCCGCGGCCCGCAAGGTCCCAGTCGAGCGCGGCGGCGTAGGCTTTGACGTGACGATCGAGTTTGCGCTCCAGCGCCGCAAATGTCGGCGACACCCGCTGCAGCCGGTGGCAGGACCCGTAGGAGGTGTATCCGCCCGGGTAGTTGCGCGCGGACCACCGGCGGCCGGCGGAATCGTCTTCCCGAAGTTGCCGGGCCTCCTTCAGGAGTTGCCGGTTCAGTTCCCGCGGGCTGGTGCGCTGCAGGGCGGATGTGTAGACGAGGGTGGGGAACAGGGCGCGGACGGACATGCGCGGGCGAGCCGCCGCTACCGACGCGCCGAGCGTCGTCCGGCGCCTAGCAGCGCCCCGGCGATGAATGCGACGGTACCTGCGGCGAGAACGCCGGCGCCGACGGCCAGCCAGGGATTGTCGCGGACATAATCGTCGACGGCGCCGACCACGTCGCGCAGGCGTGCGGCCTCGCCGCTCTGCCGGGCGAAGGCGCGCCGCGCATCATGGATGGCCCGGTCGATGCGATCGCGCAGCAATTGAATGCCGGGGTCATGCGCGTCGCCGAGCTGGGTGAGCAGTTCCTCCGCGCCATCGATCATCCGGTCCAATTCAGCGGACTTGTCCATTGTCATCGCCGCCCGCCCGTCATACCGGGAGTTTCACGTCGTTGAACTGGATCAGCGGGGCAACGTCGGTGTATTTCGACCGTATGGCGAGGGGCATGTGGTGGGCGAGGTAGTAGTTCATGTCGAAGTGAGTGCCCGGTGTATTCGGGTAGAGAACGCTGACTTTCATCATGGGAGGGCCTCGGACGGTTTGCGGACGGGCGGTTTGCCGCCGGGCGGATATCTTAACCAATCGGCGCCGCAATACGCGGCCCTGTCGGGCGCAGCGGCGCGCCAATTCACGGCGACGCGGCTGCGCCGGCCGGCGCGCGCGGATCGCTGGCGCCGTACAGGACGCCGGGGCGCGGGAAGTTGAGCGCCGCCGCGACGCGCGGATCGGCGGGTGCGATGCCGATGGCTTCCGCGGCATTTGCCGCTCCCCACACTTCCAAGGGAACGACCCGGTAGCCCATGTGCGCCAGCGCCGCGGCCGTATCGGCCGACAACGCAAAAGGCTCGGCCGCCAGCGTATCGGGCAGCCATTGGTGATGAATCCGCGGAGCGTCCACGGCTTGTTGAAGGCTCATGCCGTGATCAATCACATTGACGATGATTTCGAGCACCGTGGTGATGATGCGCGAGCCGCCCGGCGTGCCCAGCACCAGCACCGGCTTCCCGTCGCGCAGCACGATGGTCGGCGTCATGGAACTCAGCGGGCGCTTACCGGGCGCGATGGCGTTCGCCCGGCCCTGAACCAGGCCGAACAGATTCGGCGCCCCGGGCTTGGCGGCGAAGTCGTCCATTTCATCGTTGAGGAAGAATCCGGTGTCCGCGGCGATGACCTTGGCGCCGAAATCGTCGTTGATGGTATAGGTCACGGAGACCGCGTTTCCCGCGCGATCGACGATCGAGTAATGCGTGGTGGTCGGGCCTTCGGCGGACGTGCTGCCCAGCCCGAGCGCGGCCGACGGCGTCGCGCGCCGGACCGCAATGCGCGCCCGAATCGCCGCTGCGTGGCCGTCTGACATCAAGCGGGCGGTGGGGTTGTCGACGAAGTCCGGATCGCCCAAGAACCGATTGCGGTCGTGATAGGCAAAACGCATGGCTTCGGTCAGGTAATGCACCGACTGGCTCGAATGAAATCCGAGCGCAGCCAAGGGATAACCCTCCAGGATGCGCAGCATCTCGCACAGGGTGACGCCCCCCGAGCTCGGCGGCGGCGCCGAAACGACGGTGTAATCCCGATAGCGGCAGGTCACGGGCGGCGACTCCGCCACCGTATAGTCCGCAAAATCCTGCAGCGTCAGCACTCCGCCGTGGGCCGCGCTCTCGCGGGCCACGGCCGCCGCGATCGCTCCGCGATAAAACGCCTGCACGCCCCCGTCGCTGATGCTGCGAAGCGTGGCGGCGAGGGCGGACTGGAGCAGCCGCTCGCCGGGCTTGAACGGGACGCCATGGTTCAGGAACACCGCGGCCGCGTTGGCCTGGCTGCGAAACGCGGGCAGTGCGGCATCGAGGATATCGACGTCGCCGCGCGTGAGAATGAAGCCCTGCTCGGCGAGGCGGATGGCGGGCTGCAACAAGGCCGCGCGCGGCAGCGAGCCGTATTTCTCGCGGGCGGTCTCGAGTCCCATCACGGTCCCCGGAACGCCCGCCGCAAGGTAGCCATCGAGGCTCCGGGCGGCAATGGGGTTGCCCTGTAGGTCGAGGTACATGTCCGCGCGGGCAGCCTGCGGGGCCTTTTCCCGGAAATTGATGAAGGTGTTCCTGCCGTCGGCAAGGTGAACGGTCATGAAACCGCCGCCCCCGAGATTGCCGCAGCAGGGATGCGTCACCGCGAGCGCATAGCCGACGGCGACCGCTGCATCGACGGCATTGCCGCCGTCGCGCAGCACGGCCGCGCCCACCTCGGATGCGAGGTGCTGGGCAGTGACCACCATACCCTCGGTGGATTCGGCGGCGAGCGGCGCCGCCGCGCGCGCCGCTGCGCCAATAAGTGCGCCGGCGAGCACGGCGATGCCGCACAGGCCAGCGCGCCGCGGCGGCTCACCCGGATTACTCAGACGGACTCCAGCACCGCCCCGGGCGGCGGCAGCGGCCCGAGCGTGGCTTGCAGGCGCAGGCCGAGCGCCAGCAGCGCACGGTCGGTGGCGGCCGGCGCGTCGAATTCGAGCGCCACCGGCAGACCGGCATGCGTGAGGCCCGCCGGCAGCACCAATCCCGGCACACCTGCGGTGCTGCCCGGGGCGATGTTCCGCGCCACCGCGACCTCGAAGGGCAGAGTCCTGCCGTCGGCGGTCGCCACCGTGGTTTCCTCCCCGATCAGCGGCGCCGGCACGAGCGTTGTCGGGAACACCAGGGCGGCGACGCCGGCGCCTGCAAAATAGTCCCGATAGAGGCGCCGCAGCGCCGGTAGATGCCGGTCGCGCGCCGCGCCGTAGGCGCGGTCCGAGGTGACGTTGGGTCCGCCCGGCAGCACGTCGCTGCGAAACACGGTGCGAATGTCCGGGCTCGCCTGCGCGATCAGTTCATCGACGCTCACGGTGGCGCCATACGCGCGCAGGTAGCGCGCCAGCTCCCGGCGGACGTCGTGATTTTGTACCGGCTCGGTGGTCAATTCGATCAGGCGGGCGAGGCCGGGCATCGTTCCTTCCACGAGCACGGCCCCGGCGTCTTGCAAGCGAGCGAGCGCCTGGCCGGTGATGCGCTGGACCTCCGGATCGAGATCCTTGAACCAATAGTCGCGGACCACGCCCAACCGCACGCCGCGCAGCTCCGGCGATGCGAGGGGGGACCAGTCGCCGGCCGCCACCGAGTCGAACAGGGCGAGATCGGTCACGCTGCGGGCGAGGGGGCCGATCTGATCGAACAGAGGCGTGATCGGTATGCAACCCCGCGTGGCGTAGCGTCCGGTCGTCGGTCTGAAGCCGGCGATGCCGCAGAACGCGGCCGGCACCCGGATCGACCCTTCGGTATCCTCGGCAACCCCGAGCGGGGCAAGCCGTGCGGCGACCGCGGCGGCGGTTCCGCCGCTGCTCCCGCCCGGGATGCGGCGCAAGTCGTAGGGATTGTGGACCGCGCCGAAGGCGAGGTTGTTGCTGGTCCAACCGTAGGACAGCTCGTGCAGGTTGGTCTTGCCGAGCACGACGGCCCCGGCGGCCTCGAGCGCCGCGACCACCGGCGCATCCTCGGCGGGGCGAAAATGCCGCAGCGCAGGCGTGCCGCCGGTGGTCGGATAATCCTTGGTATTGACGCTATCCTTGATCGGGATCGGCAAGCCGAACAGGGGCCCCGGTGCCGCGCCCGCCCGCCGCTCGCGGTCGCGCGCGCGCGCCGCTTCCAGCACGCGCTCGGGCTCGAATGAGATGAATGCATTGAGCGCGCGCCGCGCGCCGCAGCGTGCCAGCAGCGCGGACGCATAGGTCTCCGCGCTGAAGTCGCCTTGGGTCATGTGGCGCACCGCATCGGTCGCGCTCAGATCGGGGAGCGGCGCTGCGGCCGGCGCGGCGGGGTCGCGCGCGCGCGCGATGGAGACGGCGGCGGCGGTCGCGGCAAGCACAAACGCGCGGCGGGAGAAATGTTCAGAGTCGGACATGTGCTCGCTTCACCCGCCGGTTAATCCGATTAACACAACACCGCCGCCGCATTGAGATGCGGCGCCGGATCTGCCAGAGTCCGTGGCCTACGCACGGTTCATGGAAGCCCCTCAATGACACGACGCGGCGCCGCGGTTCCGACCCGCGAACGAATTCTAAACGAAGTCGAGCGGCTGATTGCACGGAAAGGAGTCTATGGCTTCAGGCTGCGCGACGTGGCCGACCGCCTTGGCCTCAAGGTTCCGGCCATTTACAAGCACTACGAGAGCCGCGACGATGTGCTGGTCGCCGTGGCGCGCCGCTTCATCACCCACCTCGCGGCGCAGTTCCAGGCCTCCGCCGCGCAGGCGCCGCCGGCGGCGCTGCATGCGTGCCTGAACCGGTTCGTCGAGTTCAAGATGCATAACCCCGCCTATGTTCGCCTCGCGCTCGTGGATTTTGCCACTCCGGACGGGGGCCGGGAGTACGTGAAACAAGCGGCGGGCGGGTCGTTGCAGGATGATTTCCCGGGAGGACCGCTCGCCGCCATGCACGGCCGGTTGCGCGGCTTGCTGCGGGCCGGCGTGCGCACCGGGCATTTCAGGCGCGTAGATGCCATGGACTTCTATCGGATCGTGAAAGCCGCGCTGTTGATCCGGCTGGTCTTCCCGGATGACGAGTTGCGGCTGCGCCGGCCCACCCCGGCGCGGATTCGAGCCGTTCAGCGCTGGCTGTGGGATCTCGCGGGCGGCATTCTCGCGCCGCGGTCCGCAGGCCGGCGCACGTCATGAGACGTGGGCGTGCGCACCGGGAAAGCCGTGCATCGGCCACGACACCCGATCGCGGGTGCCGGCAAATCGCGGGTCGCTGAAGAAACCCTCCACGGTCATGCCGAGCAGCATCTGAAAGAACACCGTCGAAGGCACGGCGTCGAGATGCAGCGCGCCGGCCGCGAGCAATCGTAGGTACCGGTCCTGATCCGCGGCCGTCCACCGTTCGAAGGGAGTTCCGGACGGCGCGCCGCGCTGCTGCACGTCGCGCCGAACGGCACAGAGGGCCCTGCGGAACAGCACCGCCGGCGCGACCGGCGTGCGCCCCCCATGCGCGGGCGTGCCCGGTTGCCACGGCCCGTGGCGGTACAGACGCTCACCCGCGCCCCAGGCGCCGGCGAGATGGTAGTCCAAATACCGCGGCACGCCGGCGGCAAGCGCGCCCGGCACGGACGCATCCGCCGGCAGCAGACGCTCACACGCGGCCTCGATGAAGCGCGCCTCGGCGGCATCGAAGAAAGCGTAGTCGGGGGCGGGACGCCGGGCCGGGGGCCGCGACCCGGCTGCGCCGAGCAATGCCGACGCCGGAAGCGTCGCGGCAACACCCACCGCCGCAAGAACCGAACGCCTGGTCAAATTCCGCACACGAATTCTCCGCCTACGCGTAAGATTCTCGCATACCTCGATCATGCCCATCCGCCCCACCACCATAAAATGTCGGCATTCGAAACGCGGCGCAGACGGCGCCGGCAGCGATGCGACGCCGGCAAAGTGTCAATTTGTGTAAATCTCTAAACTTTCGCGCCGCTGACCGGTCGGTATCGGGGCATCGCATCGGTATACAGGGGGACTTTGGTGGCAATTAAACTAGTCACCGCCGGGATCGTCGCATTGTCGTCCGCGGCTGCCGCATCCATGGCCATTTCCCTGCTGGCACCCCACGGACCCCGTGTTCAGGCGGTGGCGGGATCGGCGGTCCTGCATGCCTACGGCAACCGCAGCGTGCGGCAGCGGAGCGGCGCCACGGATGGAAAATTCGACAACGCGCTCGCCGATCTGTCGCAACACGCCGTGCCGGCCGAGCCCGGCAAAGGACTGGCCGCGCTGCATTCGCTGAGCCCGGCCGCGCACTTCAAGATGAGTTCCGATGGCCTTACGCCGCTGGTGTCGATCGACGCCGTGACCCTGGGCGATCCGCAGAAATTGCTGGACGCCCTGCAAGGGCTCGGATTGCAGCGCGCGGCGCGGCGCGCCAATGACGTCGGCGGCTGGCTGCCGGTCGCGCAGCTGCAAGCGGCGGCCGCGCGCGCCGAGGTTCACTCCCTGCGCGCGGCCCTGTCGCGCACCCGCACCGGAGCGGTCACCTCGCAAGGCGACTTCGTGCAGAACAGCGCCGCCGTTCGCACCGACGATGGGGTGAGCGGGTCGGGAATCACCGTGGGCGTCCTGTCCGACAGTTACGATTGTTATGCCGTGTATGCCGAACCGGGAAGCGGCGTGCCGGCCTCGGGCTATGCGGGCTACGCGTACAACGGCTTCACGGCCACCGCCGCGACGGACATCTCCACCGGCGACCTGCCGGCGGCCGTCAAGGTGCTCGAGGAAGCGGATTGCCTGAACTACGGCGCCCCGGTGTTCACGCCATTCGGGGACGAGGGCCGCGCCATGCTGCAGATCGTGCACGATGTCGCGCCGGCGGCGAGTCTTGCGTTCTACACGGCCGAGACCAGCGAAGCGGATTTCGCCAACGGCATCACGGCGCTCGCGGCGGCGGGAGCCAAGGTCATCGCCGACGATGTCGGTTACTTCGACGAGCCGTTCTATCAGGATGGCCTGGTGGCTCAGTCGGTCGATGCGGTCGAAGCGAAGGGCGTGGCCTATTTTTCAGCCGCCGGCAACGACGGCGACGCCTCGTATGAAAACACGGCGCCGAGTTTCGCGACCCTCGCCACCACGGGCTCCAACAGCGGCGAATACCTGTTGAACTTCGATACTTCCGGTGCCACCACGACCACGGCGCTGCCCGTGACGCTGGACGCCATGGAGCCCGGCGAGTTCACGGCCGTGGTGGTCGAATGGGACCAGCCCTATGTCACCGGTGCGCCCGACAGCGGGGGCGCCACCAGCCAAATCGACGTCTGCGTGACCGGCGCGACCGGCGAATACACCATCCAGAACAACGACGGCGATGACGTCACCTGCACCGGTCCGAATACGGCCGGAGTCGATCCGGTGCAAATCCTGATCATCGCCAACCCGGCGAGCGCGACCACGAGCACGCCGCAGGAAACGCTCAGTCTGGTGATCGGATTGGCGGGCGGCACCAAGGCGCCCGGCCGGGTTAAGCTCGCCGTCGAAACCGACGGGCAGAGCGATCCGCCCATCACGCAGTTCGCCACCAACAGCGCGACGATTCAGGGGCATCCGGGCGCCGCCGGCGCGGTTGCCGTGGGTGCCGCCTTCTATTTCCAAACGCCGGCCTGTGGTACGAGTCCCGCGCAGATCGAGTCGTATTCGTCGCAAGGCGGCGCGCCAATCTTGTTCAGTTCCACGGGCGCGAGGCTCGCGACACCCATCCTCAGGCAGAAGCCCGATGTGACCGGGCCCGATGGCGGCAACGACACTTTTCTCGGGTTCACGCTGGCATCGGCCGGCATCACCGGCGCCAACGGCTTGTTGTCGACCAGCATCGTCGCCTGCCAGAACAACCCCAATTATCCGAATTTCTTCGGGACCTCGGCGGCCACGCCGCACGTGGCGAGCATCGCCGCATTGATGCTGCAGGCAAATTCCACCCTGACGCCGTCGCAGATCTACACGGCGCTGCGCAGCAGCGCGCTGCCCATGGCAACCCCCACACCCAACGACACGTCGGGCTACGGTTTCGTTCAGGCGGATGCGGCGTTTGCGCTGATACCGCCCGGCGCACCCACGATCTCGGCGTCCGCGAGCTCCGTGACCGTCGGCAGCTCGGTGACGATCACCTGGTCGTCGATCAATGCGTCGAGCTGTACCGCCTCGGGCAGTTGGAGCGGAGCGCTCGCGATCAACGGCTCGAAGGTCGTGACGCCGACCACCGCGGGCACCGCGACCTACACCCTGGCCTGTGCCAATTCGGCGGGAACCTCCGCCGCCGGTTCAGCGAACGTCACTGTTACTACGGCGAAGGTGCCGGCGGCGCCGACGCTCTCGGCCTCCGCGAGTTCCGTGACCGCCGGCAGCTCGGTGACGATCACCTGGTCGTCGACCAATGCGTCGAGCTGTGCCGCATCGGGAAGCTGGAGCGGGGCGCTCGCCACCAGCGGTTCGAAAGTCGTGACACCGACGGCGGTGGGCACCGCGACCTACACCCTGACTTGCGCCAATGCCACAGGCACTTCGGCGGCCAGCTCGGTGAGCGTCACGGTAGCTGCCGCCCCAGCGTCAGGCGGAGGCGGCAGCTTAGGCTGGCTGTCGCTGCTCGGGCTCGCGGTACTCCGCCTTGTACGCACGAGGCTTCCCGGCGCAGTTTAGTCCTCGAAGGAGGCCGCGGTCGCCGCCGCCTGACCGGCGCCGCAATCGGCGTCCGCGTGCACCTTGACCAACGCCGAATCCGCGAGACCCATCTGGTCGGCATGTCCGCACTTGCGGTTGTTCGGATCAACCGTGACGGCCGTCCACGCAAGATTTGCCCGGCCGAATGCATCCTGTGAAACATTCACCGGGATGGTGGTGAATCCGTTGACCCGTTGTGACAGGATCGCCGCTCTCGGTCCCAGGCTCATGTCATAAATCGTGACGACGATGTCCTCGGTTCCATCATTGGTGATGTTGACCGCGACGCCGTCGCCCCAGGCCGGCATGCTCAGCAGCCAGAGCGGCGAGATGCTGAGTAGTAAAGCTAACGCTTGTTTGCTGCGCATTGTCTTTGCCCTCGTGACCAGTTAACGCACAGCATAACGTCGCGGACTTTCGCAAGATGCCATCCGCGCTCTTGATCGGGGGTGAGACCCTTCCTACGAACGGCGTAGGCAACGACGACTGGTGTTAAGCGTTCGTTTGCGCTTGGTCAAGAACTGTCGAGCAATCCCGGTCGTTTGCAAGTATGGTAACGGCTCCGTCAACGGGGTGGCATGGTGAACAGCAAATCCGCGACCATAGATGGGCCGGCGGCGGCGCGTCCGGCCGGCGACAAGTCGACAGTCTGGGCAGGTCTCGCCGCGCTCGGGGTGGTGTTCGGCGACCTGGGGACGAGCCCGCTCTACACGCTGCAAACCGTGGTACAGGCGACCGGCGGCCATTTCACCGCGCAGAGCGCGCTCGGCGTGCTGTCCGCAATCGTGTGGACGCTCATCATCACGATATCCATAAAATACTGCCTGTTCGTCATGCGCGCCGATAACCACGGCGAAGGCGGAATCCTCGCGCTGATGTCCTTGATCGGCGCCAACGGCTTTGCGCCGGGATTCAAGCTGCTCACGGGGATGGGCCTGCTCGGCGCCGCGCTGATCTACGGGGACGGCGTCATCACGCCCGCCATTTCGGTGCTGAGCGCGCTCGAGGGCATCAATGTCGTGACCGACTCGTTCAAGCCGTACATCATGCCCGCGGCGGTCGGCATATTGGTCGGCTTGTTCGCAGCGCAACGCTACGGCACGGAGAAAATCGGCAGCGCATTCGGACCGCTCATGCTGCTGTGGTTCGCGGTCATTGCCGCTCTCGGCGCCGCCGCGATCCTGCGCCATCCCGCCGTGCTCGCCGCGATCGACCCGCGCCATGCCGTCGATTTCCTGCGCCAATCCGGAAGCGTCGGGTTCATGGTGCTCGGCGGCGTGTTCCTGTGCATCACGGGCGGCGAGGCCCTGTATGCGGACATGGGTCATTTCGGCAAGGGATCGATACGCGGTTCGTGGTATGTCATCGTCCTACCGGCGCTGCTGCTGAGTTACGCCGGCCAATCCGCCTTCCTCATCGACAAGGGATCGGTCTCCGGAAATCCATTTTTCCAGATCGCGCCCGCATGGTCGATTTATCCGCTGGTGGCGCTGGCCACGGTGGCCACCATCATCGCGAGCCAGGCCATCATCACGGGCTCGTTTTCCATGACCCGCCAAGCCATGCAACTGGGCTGGTTGCCCGGCGTTTCCATCAGGCAAACATCGGACCGGGTGTACGGACAGATCTACGTGCCGGTGGTCAATTGGCTGCTGATGGCGGCGACGGTGGCGATCACCATCGGCTTCGGAAGTTCGGACCGCTTGTCGGGAGCGTACGGCACGGCCGTCGCAACGACCATGTTGTTGACCACGCTGCTGCTCTACAAAGCCATGCGCGACGTGTGGCGCTGGCCGCTTGCCGTCGCCATGGCGGTTGCGGCTTTCTTTCTCGTGGTGGACACGAGCTTCTTCCTCGCGAATTTGCTGAAGATCGCGGACGGTGGATGGCTGCCGCTGACGTTCGCGGCGATTCTCTTCGCGGTCATGGTCACGTGGCGATCCGGCGTGGACGCCGTGCGCGCATCCCTGGTGCGGCCGCCGGAAGCAGGCGAGCAATTCATGGCCGCCCTCAGATCCGGCGCGATTCCGCGGGTGGACGGCACCACGGTGTTCCTGACCCGGAGCACGCAGAAGGTGCCGGGACTCATCATCGACCATACGCGCTTCGCCGGAGCGCTGCCCCGGCACGCCATCGCGCTCAGCATCGTGTTCGAGGCCACGCCGCGCATCGTCGGGCCCAAGTGCTCGCTCGTCGAGAACATCGGCGAGGGATTGTGGCACGTGGTCGCGAGATTCGGATTTTTCGAGATCCCCGATTTGCGGCTGGCGCTGAGTCACGCCTACGGACTCGACCAGGACATCGATATGGACAAGGCCATGTTCATTGGCACCCGGGATCTGGTGGTCGCCAAGCCGGTGCGGCCCGCGCTCAACCGCTGGCGCATGGCCCTGTTCGCCTTTTTGTACCGCAACTCGGTGAAGGTCGTCGACCGGTTCAACCTCGCTCCGGACAACGTGGTCGAAATCGCCCGGCAGATCGAAATCTAAGGCGGTTCATCGCCTCATTTCGGTCTGCCCATGGCCTTGATGAGCCGATAGGTAAACTCGACGCTTTCGTCGAAGGCTTGCACGCCGACGCGTTCGTCCCGGCCGTGCGCGCGATTTTCATCGGCATCGATCCACACGCCGCTGACATCATAGCTGGGAATGCCGGCATTGCGGGTCTGTCGATCGTCGCTGAACCCGGTGGCCATGGTGGGAATGATGGGTACGCCCGGCCACATCGAATGCGCCAGCGCCGCGATTTTCGCCATGATTTGCGGCGTCGGCGGCGACTCAGGGCTCACGATGGGGGCGGCATCGAGAGTTACCTGGATTTGCGGGTCGTTCAGGGTGCGGACCAGCAGGTCATGCACGTTCACTTCGGTATCGCCGGGCATCATCCGGCACTGAATGGTCGCCCGCGCCCGTTGCGGCAGGGCATTCTCGGCGTGGCCTCCGGAAATCAACGTCGCCACGCAGGTCGTGCGCAGCAACGCATTGAGGCGCACGTTGCGGCTCAAGCGTTCGGCGGCGTCCGGATCCGGCGTCGAGCCCGCGACGGATTTCATGTCGGCGCTCGCCGGTCCCGGATCGACGGTGGCGAGTTCATCGAAGCTGGCCCGCGTGGTCGCCGTGAGCATCACCGGGAACTTGAATGCTTCGAGACGGCCAAGGCCGTCGCTCAGGCGATAAATGGCGTTGTCGGGCCCCGGCAGCGATCCGTGACCGCCCGCGCTGGTCGTCTCCAACGTGTACGTCACGTAGGTTTTCTCGCTGGTTCCCACCTCGAAATACAACGGCGCGCCGCTCTTCAAATCGCCGCCGCCGCCGTCGAGGTTGATCGCCAACTCGGCGTCGATCAGGTCCCGATGGTTCTTGAGCAAAAAGGCCGGTCCGTTCGAGTCCCCGCCGGCTTCCTCGTCGGCGGTGAAGGCGACGATGAGGTCGCGGTCCGGCACGAACCGCTCGCGCTTCAGGCGGATCAGCGACTCCGCGAGCGCGGCGTCGCCGTCCTTCATGTCAATGGTGCCGCGGCCGTAGAAGTAGCCGCCCGTTTCGGTGAGCGTGAAGGGATCGGTCGACCAATCCTCGGGTTTGGCCTCCACCACATCGAGATGGCCCAGGAACAGCACGGGCTTGCCGGGGTGCTTGCCGCGGTAGCGCACCACGACATTCCCCTTGGTCGGATGCGAGTCCGGCGCGAGAAACGTCACGTCGCCCGGCGCAAATCCCGCGGTCAACATCCAGGTCTGGATGGCCTTCGCCGCCTCGGTGGAGCCGTGCGCGTGGGTGGTGTTGATCTCCACCAGAGTCTTCAGCATGTCCCGCGCGAGTTGCTGATCCGCCGCCGGCGGCAGCGGCGCCGCGGCCGAAGCGGTGAGAGCGGAACCTAGCACTCCGGCGGCGAGCGACGTAATGTACGGCTTGGTCATGAGTTTCGGCGTCCAGGATGATTTGCAATTCTTGGTCGATGCAATTCAAGCATAACCGAACTGGGAGATTCCAATGCGCAAGGGGTGTTCGTGAAGACCGGCAGGCTGGAGGCGTTCAGCGACGGCGTCATTGCCATCATCATCACCATCATGGTGTTGGAGCTCAAGGTTCCGCACGGCGCCACCATGGGCGCTTTGACGCCCCTGGTGCCCGTCTTCCTGAGCTATGTCCTGAGCTTCACCTACGTCGGGATCTATTGGAACAATCATCACCACATGCTGCACGCATGCGAGGAGGTCACCGGGCCCATCTTGTGGGCCAATCTGCACCTGTTGTTCTGGTTATCGCTGTTTCCCGTCACGACGGCGTGGGTGGGCGAGAACCATGCGGCGAGCGCTCCCTGCGCCTTGTACGGCGCCGTCCTGCTGATGGCCGCGATCGCCTACTGGATTTTGCAGCAGGCCATCATCGCCTCGCAGGGACCGCAGTCCCTCCTGAAAAAAGCGGTGGGCGGGGATTGGAAAGGCAAGGTGTCGCCGGCTTTGTACGTGGCCGGCATCGCGGCGTCGTTCCGGTTCCCCTGGCTCGCGCAGAGCGTGTACCTGCTGGTGGCCGTGCTGTGGTTCGTGCCGGACAAGCGCATCGAAGGCAGGCTCGTCCAACACAAGGTCTGAGCGCGGGCGCGGCGCTGCGGCGGCGCGGCGCTGCGTGCGGCGGTCCCGGTCAAATGATGCCCTTGGCGCCGAGCGCGCCGACCTCCTCGGCGGACATCCCGAGCCGTTCGCGCAATACCTCGCTGGTATGCGCGCCGAGCAGGGGCGGTGCCGCCCGATAGGTGACCGGCGTCTGCGAGAGGCGCAGCGGATTCGCGACCAGCGACACGCTGCCGCTTTGCGGATGCGGCATGACCACCTGCATGGCGCGCGCCCTGATCTGCGGGTCCGCGAACACCGCGTCGATCGAGTTGATCGGCCCGCAGGGCACAGCGGCATTCTCGAGGGCGGCCACCCACTCTGCCGTCGGCCGGGTGAGGGTGACCGCGCATAGGCGCTCGATCAGCGCCGCGCGATTGGCGACCCGATTCTTGTTGGTCGCGAACCGCGCATCGAGCGCAAGTTCGCCGATTCCCATTTCGGCGCACAAGCGGGTGAACTGGGCGTCATTGCCGACGGCGATGATCATGTAGCCGTCGCTGGTGGGAAAGTCCTGGTACGGAACGATGTTCGGATGTGCATTGCCGAGGCGGCCGGGCACATCGCCGCTCACCAGATAGTTCATCGCCTGATTGGCCAGGCACGCCACTTGGACGTCGAGCAGGGACAGATCGATGTACTGTCCGACGCCGGTGCGCTCACGGTGGGTGAGCGCCGCCAGAATCCCGATGGCCGCGTACAGGCCGGTCAGTATGTCCGTGACGGCAACTCCGGCTTTTTGCGGCCCGGCTCCCGGCTCGCCCGCTGCCCGGCCCGTGATGCTCATCAAACCGCCCATGGCTTGAACCAGGAAATCGTAGCCCGGGCGGGCGGCATAGGGGCCGGTCTGACCAAAGCCCGTGATGGAGCAGTAGATGAGGCGGGGATTGACGGCGCGGAGAGCCGCGTAGTCCAGGCCGTAGGCCTTGAGACCCCCGACCTTGAAATTCTCCAGCACCACGTCGGCCTCGCGCGCCAGGCGCTCCACGATGGACCGTCCCTCCGGCGTCGTGAAATCGACGGTGACCGACTTCTTGTTGCGGTTGGCGCAGAGGAAGTAGGCTGCATCCGCGGCGGGGTTTTCGCGCCCTTCCCCATCGCGCAAAAAGGGCGGTCCCCAGGCGCGCGTGTCATCGCCGCTCTTCGGCCGCTCGATTTTGATGACCTCCGCCCCCAGATCGGCAAGCACTTGTCCGGCCCAGGGTCCGGCCAGAACCCGCGACAGGTCGAGTACGGTGATGTGCGATAGGGCGTTTTCCATCTGGAGTCCTCGCCATTCAAGCCTGAGACACTGGTGCCCGATTATGCGATGCTCCCGCGCGGGCGGGTACCTAAAGGCTGACATATGGCGCGGGTTGACTTTCATTGGGATGATCCCCTGTTGCTCGAGGCGCAATTGACGGCCGAAGAGATCATGGTGCGGGATGCGGCTCGGCAGTATGCGCAGGAGCAGCTGGCACCGCGGATCTTGCAGGCGTTCCGCGAGGAGCGGGCAGACCCCGCGGTGTTTCGGGAAATGGGGGACATCGGGATGCTGGGCGCCACGCTGCCGACGGCCTTCGGCGGAGCGGGGCTCAACTACGTGAGCTACGGCCTCATTGCGCGCGAGATCGAGCGGGTCGATTCCGGGTATCGATCCATGATGAGCGTCCAATCATCGTTGGTCATGCTGCCCATCCATCAGTTCGGCAGCGAGGCCCAGAAGCAGCGCTATCTGCCGCCCCTGGCGCGCGGCGAGTGGATCGGTTGTTTTGGCCTCACCGAACCCGACCACGGTTCCGACCCCGGCAGCATGGTGACCCGTGCACGGGCGGTCAGCGGCGGCTTTGTGCTCACCGGATCCAAGACCTGGATTTCCAACAGTCCGTTCGCCGATGTGTTCATCGTCTGGGCGAAGACCGACGATGAGGCGATTCGAGGCTTCATTCTTGAGAAAGGCTGGAAAGGACTGTCGGCGCCCGTGCTCAAGGGCAAGGTCGGGCTGCGTGCCTCGACCACGGGACAAATCGTCCTGGATCAGGTGTTCGTGCCGCAGGACAATCTGCTGCCCGGCGTGTCGGGATTGAAGGGTCCCTTCACGTGCTTGGATTCCGCGCGCTACGGCATTTCATGGGGAGCACTCGGCGCCGCGGAAAGCTGCTGGCACACCGCCCGGCAGTACGTGCTGGACCGCAAGCAGTTCGGCCGGCCGCTCGCCGCCAATCAGCTGATCCAGAAGAAACTGGTCGACATGCAGACGGAGATCACGCTGGCATTGCAGGGCTGCCTGCGGCTGGGGCGCATGAAGGACGAGGGCAGCGCCGCGGTTGAAATCACCTCGTTGCTCAAGCGCAACTCCTGCGGCAAGGCGCTCGAGGTGGCGCGCGCGGCGCGCGATATGCTGGGGGGCAACGGAATCTCTGACGAATACGGCGTGATCCGACATCTCGTGAATCTCGAAGTCGTCAATACCTACGAGGGCACGCACGACATTCACGCCCTCATCCTCGGCCGGGCACAGACGGGAATACAAGCTTTTTTCTAGGCTTTTTCCCGAGCTTTGTCCCCTAGATGAACATTCCGCCCGACACTTCGATTCTCTGGGCGTTGATCCAGGCGGCGTCGGAGGACAGCAGAGCGGCGATGACCGCCCCGATGTCGTCGGGCAAGCCGACCCTGCCGAGCGCCGTCTGCGATGCGATCATGGCATTCACCTGCGCATCGTCGCGCACCATCCCGCCGCCGAAATCGGTTGCAATGGCTCCCGGCGCCACCACATTCACGCCGATGCGGCGCGATCCCAGCTCCTTCGCCATATAGCGGCTCAAGACCTCGATGGCGCCCTTCATCGCGGCATAAGCGGAATACCCCGGCAGGGCAAAGCGCGACAGTCCGCTCGAAATATTGACGATTCGGCCGCCGTCGGCGATCAACGGCAACAGCTTCTGGGTCAAAAAAAAGACTCCCTTCAAATGGACGTTCACGAGTTCGTCGAACTGCGCCTCGGTGGTGTCGGCGAAGTTCGCATGAATGCCCATGCCCGCGTTGTTGACCAGGTAATCGAACCGGTCACGCTGCCAGTGCGTTGCCAGGAGTTGGCGCAGGCCGATCGCGAATTCGACAAACCCCGCGCTGGCGGCGACGTCCAGCGGCAGCGCGTGCGCGCGGCGTCCCATGGACTCGATTTGCGCCACGGTCGCCTCGGCTTCGGCTCGGCCGCTCTTGTACGTGAGGACGACGTCGGTGCCGCGCTGCGCAAGGTGAAGGGCGGCGCTCTTGCCCAATCCGCGGCTGCCTCCGGTGATCAAGGCGATGGGAATCGTGGTGGTGTTCATCGGTGCTTTCCTCGAAAGGGGGTTGCCTGCGGGCGCGTTTCCGGCGCGTGAGCTTACCGCGGCCCGGCACGGTGGTCGACCTGCGTGATGAGGCACGCGCTGCGGTTGCCGGTGAAATAAATCCACAGCCAGCTCAGCGCGACCGCGAGGCGATTGCGCAAGCCGATCAGGAAGTAAATATGGGCCAGTCCCCAGATCCACCACGCCAACCAGCCGCGAATCCTGATCCGTCCGAAGTCGATGACGGCCGAGCGCTTGCCGATGGTGGCAAGGTTGCCCGCATGGCGGTAGCGAAACGCGCGCACGCGGGCATCGCCGCGCAACCGCCGCTGGATGGTCGCGGCCACGTGCAGGCCCTGCTGTTTGGCGGCCGGCGCGATGCCGGGCACGGGATTGCCATGCCAGGCGTTGATGGTCGCCGTGTCGCCGATCACGAAGATCTCCGGGTGCCGGGGCACGCTCATATCCGGCTCGACCTTGACGCGTCCGGCGCCGTCCGCCGGCATGCCGAGCCAGGCGGCAGCCGGCGAGGCGCGCACGCCGGCCGCCCACAAAACGACGTCGGCGGCGACCGACTGACCCCCGTAGATGACGCCGCGATCGGTACAGTCGCTCACCGCCGAGCCCACCTTGACCTCCACGCCCAAACGGTGCAGCGCCGCCAGGGCATAGGCGGATAGGTCGGGGGTGAAGCTCGGCAGGATGCGCGGACCGGCTTCGATCAGCAGCACGCGCGCCTTGCGCGGGTCGATCATCCGAAAATCCTCGCGCAGGTTCTGGTGCGCCAACTCCGCAATGGCGCCGGCGAGTTCCACGCCGGTCGGCCCGCCGCCGACCACCACGAAGGTGAGCAGCGCCGAACGGCGCGCGGAATCCGTCTCGCGCTCCGCGCGCTCCAACGACAGAAGAATGCGGCGGCGAATCGAGGTCGCATCCTCGAGCGTCTTGAGCCCCGGCGCATAATGTTCCCACTCATCGTGCCCGAAATAGGCATGGCGGGCGCCGGTCGCAACGACCAACGTGTCATAGGCGATAACGGCGCCGTCTTCCAGCAGCACCTTCGCGCCCCCGGTATCGACCCCGGTCACCACGCCGAGCAAGGTCGTGACCTCTTTGCGCTTGCGCACCAGATGGCGGATCGGCCATGCGATTTCCGACGTTGCGAGCACCGCAGTGCCGACCTGGTACAGCAGCGGCTGAAACAGATGGTGGTTGCGCTGGTCGATGATGGTGATGCGCACGGCCGCGCCGGCCAATCCGTGGCACACCGCCAATCCGCCGAAGCCTGCGCCGACGATCACGACATGATGCAATGACGAATCGCTCATCGTCCTGAAATCCCGTTGTTCGCAATCTCGACCACAGCATAGCCCGCGGCGGTCCACGCATCGAGTCCGCCGAACAGCGGCCGCACCTTCGCGAAGCCATGATTCATCAATATGCGGGCGACGCGTGCGGCGGAAGCCTCGCTTGGGCACGAGCAGTAGAGAATGATGTCGCGATCACGCGGCAAGTCCCGGAGGTGCAGGGCCACCTCGTCCAACGGTACGTGCAGCGCACCCGGGATCGCGCGCGGATCGAGATCGCGGGCGGTGACCGAGCGTACATCGACGACGATGGGCTTGGCGCCCGCCTGCATCAGATCGTAGAGCCCGGCGACGTCGATGCGGGCCATGCGCAGGGACTTGAAAAACCGGGCGCGTTCCTGCCACTTGTAGGCAACGTAAGCCGCCAGCGCGGCCGCGGCGATCAGCACGGCGTAGCCGCCGACGGCGCCGATATGGATCATCGCCACCGCGATTTGCGCCTTGAACAGCATGCCGGCCGCCAGCAGCGTGCCGACCCAGAGCATGGCGCCGACCATACTCAATGCGATGAAGCGCCACCAGCCGATGCGCATGGCGCCGGCGAGCGGCGGCGCGATGATCGCGAGCCCGGGTATGAACTTCGCCACCAGCAGGGAAGTGACTCCCCACCGTTCGAAGCGCGTCTGCGTTTGACTGACGCACGAATCCGGTTCGAGCGATATGCGGCACAGCAGCTTGAGCACGCGGATGCCGTAGAGCTGGCCGACGAGGTACCAACCGCAATCCGCAAGGCCGCAGGCGAGCACCAACAGTGCGAACAGCGGCGCAAGCGGCAGCCGTCCGTCGGCGACGAAGGCGCCCGCGACCACCACGGACGGGACCGCCGGCACGGGCAGTCCAATCTGGTCGACGAGCACGTTGATGAAGACGATCGCGAGCCCGTAATCCGCGATCGCCTGGACGAGCTGCGGAGTCACGGACGGCCGGCTCCCATGCGGCGCTCGATGTTCGGCAAAAACGCGGCGACCATTCCGAGCAGCGGCAGGAACGCGCACAGCCGGTATACGAATGCGATGCCATACCGGTCGGCAAGACTTCCCAGAACGGCCGCTCCGATTCCGCCCATGCCGAAGGCGAAGCCGAAAAACAATCCGGACACCGCGCCCACCCTGCCGGGCATCAGTTCCTGCGCGTACACGACGATGGCCGAGAACGCCGATGCCAATATCACTCCGATGACGAAGCTCAACGCGCCGGTCCAGAACAGATCCGCGTACGGTAGCATCAGGGTGAACGGCGCGATCCCGAGTATCGAGACCCAGATCACCCGCTTGCGGCCGATCCGGTCGCCGATGGGTCCTCCGGCCAGGGTGCCGAGCGCGACCGAGAGCAGGAACAGGAAGAGGTACATCTGCGCGGACTGCACGGACAGATGAAATTTCTCCATGAGGTAGAAACTGTAATAACTCGTGATGCTGGCGAGATAAAAATACTTCGAGAAAATGAGCGTGAGCAGGATGCCCACCGATGCGGCGGCACGCCGGGGAGTGATGGCGGCGGCGTGCGCCGCCCGCGGCGCCGGCCGCACCGGACTCGCCAGATGCTGGCGTTGGTACCAGGCGCCGACGGCCCACAGAACCACCATCGCGAGCAGCGCGGCGATGGCGAACCACGCGACGCTGGTCTGGCCGCGGGGAACAATGATCCATGCGGCCAGCAGCGGACCCATGGCGCTGCCCGCATTGCCCCCCACCTGGAAGATCGATTGTGCGAGGCCGTGGCGCCCGCCGGACGCGAGACGCGCGATGCGCGAGGATTCGGGATGAAAGATCGATGATCCGGCGCCCACCAGCACGGCGGCGGCCAATACGCTCGCATAATTCGGCGCCTGCGACAAAGTCACCAGGCCACACAGCGTGAACGCCATGCCGATGGCCAGCGAATAAGGCTTCGGATGCTTGTCGGTGTAGCTGCCGATGATCGGCTGCAGCACCGATGCGCAGAGTTGGTAGGTCAGCGTGATCGCGCCGATCTGCATGAAACTCAAGGTGAATTCGCCCTTCAAGAGCGGATAGATCGCAACGATCAACGATTGAATCATATCGTTGAGAAAGTGCGAAAAGCTGATCGCCCCCAACACCCGGAAGCGAGTTCGTTCCGCGCGGTTCGCCGGCCCCGACGTGACGCCGATGCTGTTATCCATGTGCGTACCCTACTAGCTACTTCGCTCTCTGTCCTGCGAGAATGCGGCGATGAAGCGGTTCGAGCCCTACGTTTTCCTGCGCGCGCTGACCACTCGTTGGGATGTGTTGGCGTTCATCGTCGTCATCGGGCTGATCGTATTTCTGGGAGAGACCTCGCGCGGCTTGTTCGCACCGCTGTCGCAGCTCGAATCGAGGCCGGTATCGCTCGATCCGCTGCACTTGCCGGAATATGCGGCGCGCACCGCATTTCGCATGCTGTCCGGGCTCGTCCTGTCGCTGGTGTTCACGCTCACCTACGCGACCTGGGCGGCGAAAAGCGAGCGGGCCGGCAGGCTGCTTGTGCCCATCCTGGACATTCTTCAGTCGGTGCCGATACTCGGTTTCATTTCCGTGACAGCCGTATTTTTTCTGTCGCTGGCGCCCGGACGGGTCCTCGGCGCGGAGTTTGTCGCCATTTTTGCCATCTTCACCAGCCAGGCGTGGAACATGGCGTTCAGTTTCTATCAATCGCTGCGGACCATTCCCACCGAGCTCATCGAGGCCGCCGAATCCTTTCGATTGTCGCCCTGGATGCGATTCTGGCAATTGGAAGTTCCGTTCGGCATGCCGGCGCTCATCTGGAACATGATGATGTCCATGTCCGGCGGATGGTTCTTCGTGGTGGCATCCGAGGCGGTGGTGGTGGGCCACACGACGTTCGCGCTGCCGGGGGTCGGCTCCTACATCGCCCTCGCGATCACGCAGAAGAATCTCGGCGCGATCGGCTGGGCGATTTTGACCATGCTGATCGTGATTCTGTTGTACGACCAATTGATGTTCAGGCCGCTGGTGGCATGGGTGGACCGCTTCCGCGTGGAACAAGAGCCCGGCGCGCGGGTTCCGCAGTCGTGGGCGCTCACCATGATGCGCCGTTCGAGCCTGATCCACGCGGCGAAGGTGGCGTTTCACGCGGGCGTGCTGTGGACCAGCCGCGCGGTCAAGCGCAGCGATACGCCCATGATGCGCATCGGCGAGGGGCCGAAGCGCAGCCTGGATCTCTTGTGGGTAGCGCTGATCGTGGTCGCGGTGGTGCTCGGACTGTGGCACATCGTCGCCGTGCTCATCGTGAATACCTCGCTGCGCGAAGCGCTGCAGGTGTGCGAGCTGGCGGTTTTCACGATGCTGCGCGTGTTCGTCCTGATCGCGCTCGCCAGCCTGATTTGGGTGCCCATCGGGGTGTGGGTGGGCATGCGGCCGCGCGCGGCGCAAATCGTCCAGCCCATCGCGCAGTTCTTGGCCGCGTTTCCCGCCAATCTGCTGTTTCCGATCGCGGTCTACGGCATCGTGACCTGGCACTTGAATGCTGATATCTACCTCAGTCCGCTGATGATTTTGGGCACGCAGTGGTACATTCTATTTAACGTAATCGCCGGAGCGTCGGCGATTCCCACCGAAATGCGCTACGTGGCGGCCAATTTCAAGGTGTCCGGCTGGCTCTGGTGGCGCCGGGTGGCACTGCCTGCCGTGCTGCCGTTCTACGTGACCGGCGCGATCACGGCGTCGGGCGGATCCTGGAATGCGGCGATCGTGGCGGAATTGGCCTCCTGGGGCGGCACCCAGGTCCAGGCGCGCGGACTCGGCGCATACATCGCGGAAGCCACGACCGCCGGCGATTTTCATCGTATCGTGTTGGGAATCGGTACCATGAGCCTGTTCGTGGTGATCATCAATCGGCTCTTCTGGCGGCCGCTATACTACTTCGCCGAGCGCAAATATCGACTGACCTGACGTGAACGACTCCCCCATCCTGCAGTGCTGCGACGTCCGCAAATCCTTTCCCAAACCGGAGGGGGCCGAGTTGCTGGTGCTCGAGGGCATGAACCTCGAAGTGCACGAGGGTCAGATCGTCGGGCTTCTCGGGCGTTCCGGTTCGGGCAAGTCGACGTTGCTGCGCTTGATCGCCGGGCTGGCCGAGCCGTCCGCGGGTAAGCTTACCTACCTGGGGCAGCCCGTTGCCGGGCCGGCGGCCGGCATCGCGATGGTATTCCAGAGCTTCGCGTTGTTTCCCTGGCTGACCGTGTTCGAGAACGTGGCCCTCGGCCTCGAGGCGCAACGCATGCCGCGGGCGGAAATTCGCAAGCGTTCGCTCGCCGCCATCGATCTCATCGGACTCGATGGTTTCGAATCGGCCTACCCGCGCGAGTTGTCGGGCGGCATGCGGCAGCGCGTCGGGTTTGCCCGGGCGCTGGTGGTGCATCCCAATATTCTGCTGATGGACGAACCGTTCTCGGCGCTCGACGTACTGACCGCGGAGACTTTGCGCACGGACTTTTTGGATTTGTGGTCCGAGGGCCGCATGCCCATCAAGGGCGTCATTCTCGTGACGCACAATATCGAGGAGGCGGTGCTGATGTGCGACCGCATCCTGGTGTTCGGCAGCAATCCGGGCCGAATCTTGAGCGAAATCAAGGTGTCACTGCCGCAGCCGCGCAACCGCCTGGACCCCAGTTTTCGCGAATTGGTCGAGCGCATCTACGTCGAAATGACGGCCCGTCCGCAGGGATCTGTGGGCGGCCGCCAGGAACGCTTCCCGGGTTTAGGGATCGGCAGCATTTTGCCGCAGGTGTCGACCAATTCGCTCGCCGGCTTGATCGAAGCCGTGGCCGCCGCGCCCTTCGGCGGCAAGGCGGATTTGCCGGACATCGCGTCGGACCTGCAAATGGAGATCGACGATCTGTTCCCCGTGGCCGAAACGCTGCAATTGTTCCGGTTCGCCGAACTCGAGGGCGGCGACCTCAAACTGACCGAAGACGGTCTGGCCTTTGCCCACGCCGACATCGATGAGCGCAAACGCATATTCTCGCGTCATTTGCTCACCTACGTACCGCTCGCCGCACATATCCGCCGGGTTTTGGATGAACGCAGGTCGCATTCGGCGCGCAAGAGCCGTTTCATCGATGAACTCGAGGATTTCATGAGCGAGGAAGCGGCCGATCAGACCCTGCGGGGCGTGGTGCGTTGGGCCCGGTACGCGGAGGCCTTTGCCTATGACGATGAGAAGGCCATGTTCAGTCTGGAGAATCCGACTTAAAATAGCCTGATGTGCGAATCTGCCTCTGCCTACCTGAACCTGCACGTCCCGCCGGATGAAATGGTGCGATACATCCAGGAACTGATGACTCTGCCGCACGGTGAAATTGCGGCCAGCTCCGCAATGACGCTCGCGCAGCGTCAGTGGGGCGGTGATACGCCGCTCGCGCGGGCGGCGCTGCTGCGCTGGGGCGCTTTGAACCTCGCGTTTCAAGATAAGCGCCTCGGGACCTGGACCGTCACGCGCGAGCGCGATCGCATTCAGGTGCCGGCGGCCCTGGTGGCGGCCGCCGGCGTTGCGCCGCTGGTCATCGACAACGAGCGGGCGGTGTTCGACATTCCGGCCTTGCTCGACGCCACGCTCGAGTTCCAGCCTCCGGCGGGTCAGGCGTAGGTCTACGCGTAGGTCTACATGATCGCCGCCGACGGCAAACCGGCGCCTGCGCCGCGCTTCGGGATGTTGCGCACCATCGCGCTGTACAAGTTCGTCAAGGTGCTGCTCTTGTTGTTCGCGGCGTACGGCGAACTCAGGCTTCACGATGCCTCCCTGTCCGCCAAGCTGGTGACCTGGGTGCAGGCCCGGCCCGCGGGCCTCGAGCATGAGGTCGTGTCGCAATTGCTGCAGAGATTCAGCGGCCTGTCCCAATCGGATATTCGCGCGCTGCGCTTCGTGACGTTTACCTACGCCGCCGTGTTTGCCATCGAGGGCATCGGCCTGTGGATGCGAAAACGATGGGCGGAATGGCTGACCACCATCATCACCGCATCGTTGATTCCGCTCGAAGTCTGGGAACTGGGGCACCGCCCGAACTTCGGCAAGGCCGCCGTCGTGCTCGCCAACACCGCCATCGTTGTGTACCTCGTTTGGCACGTGCGTGTAAAGGGGCGGCGGGTTGTGGTTTGAAACCGGCGGTTGCCGCGCCTTTCAGCGCTGCGCTGGCGCAGCGGTTTGTGAAATGATCTTCATCTGGGCTGAATCCTGCGGATCCGTCGTATTCTTTCATCTGTTGATTAATACCCACCGTTGGAGATGTCATGACTAAGTCCGGAACCCTGATCGTATCTGCGTTGATGACCATGGGCCTCGCCGCTGGTGCGATGGCTGCCGATATGCCGAAATCCGCCGCCCCGATGTCCGCCGATGCGCCCGCCTCGACCCCGGCCCCGGCCGCGAAGACACCGAAGTCCCCCAAGAAGCATACGTCGAAGAAGAAGAAGGCCCCCGCCGCTCCTGCGGCTCCGACGACCAAGTAATATCGGCTTGATTACACGCCCCGGCCGCTCATAAGGTGGCCGGGGCGTTTCTGTCTTGGAGGGTTGGCGGATCCGGTCCATGACACCTCAATCCGTTGATATTGCGCATCTGATCCAGGTGGCCTTGACGCCGATATTTCTCATTTCCGCGATCGGCGTGACGCTCAACGTGCTCACCAACCGCCTCGCGCGCATCGTCGATCGAGCCCGGGCCATGGAGGATCGGCTGGTGAGTCCGGATTATGTTCAGGACTCACGCGACCTGCACGGTCAGCTCGGGGTGCTGGCGCGCCGCTCGCGCTGGATCAACGCCGCGATCACGCTCATCACGCTCGCGGCGCTGTTCATCGCGCTGGTCGTGGTGATGCTGTTCGTCAATGCGTTCTTACGCTGGGACCTGTCGGCGTTCATTGCCGCCATGTTCATCCTGTCGATGTTGACGCTGGCGGCGGCGTTGTTGGCGTTCTTGATCGAAGTGCGCATCGCGACGACGACGCTGCGCATCGGCATCATGGAGGCTGACGCACGGCAAGGGGTACGTTGCACAACTCGATGCGGGCCGCCTGAACCTTGAAGAATGCCTCCGGCCGATTGCGTCTCGATTCCACCAGCGCCGCGAACGCCGGCGTGTCGGTGCGCATGATTTCCAGACGGGTCCGCTGCGCCGCGGGCAGGTCCGCCGCGACGTGCAGCGACTTGATCCGGATGGGGACCTCGTCCTTGGCATAGAAGCCCATGTCGCCGCTGCCGCGCGGAAGAGCGGACAGCAGCTCCATCCCTTTGACGACCCGTCCCACCAGGGCGACGTTGCGGTCCAAGTGGCGCGGCGAGTGGCCGATGACGACGTACAGTTCCGCGCCGCTGCCGCTTTGCACGTCGACGTCGCGTCCGACGCCGACCATGCCGTAGCAATGCGCGAGCCAGGTCAGGCCGAGTTCCGCGGATCGCGCCGCCGGGAACCCGTCGGAGAACCCCACTTCCGGTGCGTACACGTCGCCGTCCGGCAGCGGCGTGAAGGCCATGTGCGCCGGCAGGGGCGAATCGAACTCCGGCGCCAGCTTGCCCGGCGGCGGCAGGGGGTGCCGATGGTCGGGGTCGCCCCATTGCACGACATAATCGTCCTGGACCCGCAATATCGGCAGGCCATCGAAATACGCGGCGCGCGCCAGCGCCTTGATGTTGCGCACGTGCAGCGGCGCGAAGTTGGGCGCCAGTTCAATGATGACGCGGCCCTGGGGCAATTCGACATACAGGGTATTGTCCGGATCCAACGGCCGCCAATCCGACGGTTTCGATGCGGCCAGAACCTGGGGCATGGCCGGATGCGTCTCGGCGAGAGCCCGGGCTGTCAAAAAAACCAACGCGGCCAGGAGTAAGAATCTAAGATTGGAGGCCATGGATTCAGTATTGCACAGATCAAAGAATTGCCGCTTGGAGGGCATAATGCGCCGGATTCCTTTCGCCCAGGTCTCGATGATGCTTGCCGCGACGCTGGCCGCGGGCGCCGCCCTCGCGGGCGGCCAAATAATGCCGGGCGGCCAGGGCGGCCCGGGCGGCGCGGGGGGCATGGGCCGTCCGGGCTCCATGAGTCAGCCGGGCGAGGATATGCAGACGGCGCCGCCGGCCGACAAGCCGGATGCCGCGGCGCGGAAGGCATTCGCCGCGGGGATGAAATCGTTGGCCAAGGCCAAGGACTACGCGAGCAGCGCCGCGGCCGCGCAGAACCCGGACAAAAAGGCCAATGCTCTGGACAAGATGGGCGATGCCTACAATCGAGCGCTCGACCAATTCACCGAGGCGCTGAGCAACAAGGGCGACATGTACGAGGCCTGGAACAACGTGGGCTACATCCACCTGCGGCTGGGCGCCTATGCCGAATCAGTGGACGATTACGATCACACGCTCAAGTTGAAGCCCGACTTGCTCGAAGCGGTCGAACACCGCGGCGAAGCGTTTCTGGGCGTGGACCGCCTGCAGGACGCCAAGGCGGCGTACATGGACCTCTTCAACCACGCGCGGCCGCTCGCCGATGACTTGATGTCGGCCATGCAGAAATGGCTCACCGACCATCGAAGCAACGCCAATGGAATGCGCGCCTCGGATGTCGCGGAATTCGACAAGTGGCTGCAGGAGCGCGACGGCATCGCCAAGCAAACGGCCTCTCTGCCGCATTGACCCGCGCATGCTGCGGCAGCTGCCGACGCGGCTCACGCAGGCAGATCACTCAGACAGGCTCCTGGCGGGAGCCGTTGAGCCTATCGAGCTCGAGGCGCAGCTGCGCCACCGTCTCTTCGAGCAGCGCGACGCGCTGACTCAGCGAGGCGCCGGTTCCCGCCGCCGCGCCCTCCACCTCGTCGGGTGACTCCGGCGCGGATTCGATCATCCCGCTGAACAAGTGCGCGTAGCGCGATTCGCGCGCGCCCGGCGCGCGCGGCAGGCGCGCGATGAACGGGCCGTCCTCCCGCTCCATCAAGCCTTGGAGCGCCGACTCGACCGCGGCGGCGTCGGCGAATTCGCACAAGCGGTTGGTTCTGGAACGCAGTTCGCCGGGGGTCTGCGGCCCGCGCAGCAGCAGCACGCAGAGGATGCCGAGTTCCTGCTTGGAAAACTTGAGCGACCCGAATTCCGTGTTGCAGAAGCGGTGTTTGTACTTCGTGACGCGGCCGCCGTACCCTGCCGATTTGTCGCTCACCAGGTACTTCTTCATCAAGGAGTCGACCGCTTGCTGCACGCCGGCCTCGGTGAGTTCGAGCACCGGCTCTCGATTGGTTTTCTGGTTGCACGCGTTGGTGAGCGCGTTGAGCGACAGCGGATATTGATCCGGGGTCGTGATCTCCTTTTCGATCAGACAACCGATGACACGCGCCTCGGTGGCGGAGAATTCGATGTTCATGTGCGGCTTCCAACTCGGCCCGGGTTGATTTAGGGTACTCCCTCGAGGATATCCTTAATCCCTATTGCCGCGCGATGGTGTTTGCAATGAGTACAATCCAACTGGTGTCCGAACACGCCTGCTTTGGCGGCGTGCAGCAATTCTACAAACACGAGTCGCGCGAAACGCGTGGACCCATGAAATTCTCCGCCTATCTGCCGCCGCAGGCCAAGGCGGGCAAAGTGCCGGTCCTGTATTACCTCGCCGGCTTGACCTGCACCGAGGAGACCTTTCCCACCAAGGCGCATGCGCAAGCCGTGGCGGCGGAATTGGGCCTGATGTTGATCGCCCCGGACACCAGTCCACGCCAGCCCCGCATTCCCGGCGACTCGGAAAAATGGGACTTCGGTCAGGGCGCGGGCTTCTACGTCGACGCGACCCTCGAACCGTGGTCGGCGAATTACCGCATGTACAGCTATGTGGCACGCGAACTGCCGCAAATCGTGGCGGCGAATCTGCCGGCGCTGTCCAACGCCACCGGCATCTTCGGCCATTCGATGGGCGGCCACGGGGCGCTCGTCATCGCGTTGCGCAACCCGACGCTGTACAAGTCGGTATCGGCATTTGCCCCGATCAGCGCGCCGATGCAATGCCCGTGGGGAGAGAAGGCGTTCGTCAACTACCTGGGGCCCGACCGGGAGGCGTGGCGCGAGTACGACGCGAGCGAATTATTGGCACGCAAGCCGTTTGGCGCGCACATCCTCGTCGATCAAGGCAGCGCCGATCAGTTTCTGGCGGAACACCAGTTGTTGCCCGAGAAGCTGGCGGATGCCGCGGCGAAGTCCGGGCAACGCCTCACGCAGCGCATGCAGACGGGCTACGATCACGGCTACTACTTCATTCAAACCTTCATGGCCGATCATCTGCAGCATCACGCGAAAATTCTCAAGTAGCGGCAGTCCGCGGCCGCGGCGCGGGCCGGCGGGCGCACGCCGGGATTGACTTGACCGCGACGTTGTTGCAACGTACGAGGCCTCAACAAGTTCCCCTAACCGGGACTAAGAGGGAACTCGGGTTGGAAGCCCGGGCTGCCCCCGCAACTGTGAGCGGTCTGCCATGCATCGAATGCCACTGGGTCGACGAGATCTGGGAAGGTGATGCAGGGCGTCAAAGCCGCGAGCCAGGAGACCTGCTTGTTGTAGTCGCCCATTCGACAGCCGGGGTGTGCTGAGCGAGCGGATATTCCCGAGCGGCGACGGAGTGGGGCTGCGTTGCGCGCACGCTTCGCGCCGCAACGCCCGTGGTCGGGAAGGCGGCGCGGGCGGGCACCGGACGTGGTCTTGGGAGATCTCGTCACCGGGGAGCAGTCTTGAAACGCCGAATCGCCATTGCCGCATGCGCAGCCATGCTTTGCATTCATGTTCGAATCGCCGCGGCGCAGGCGCCGCCCGCGGATGATCCATTGAACGAGATCGTGGTGACCGCCACGCGCAGCGCCCAGCCGGCGGGCCAGGCGCTCGAGCCAATCATCGTCATCGATCGCGCCACGCTCGAGGATTCGCTCGCCATGGATGTGGGCGATGTGCTGCGGTATTACGCCGGCCTCGACATCGGCCGAAGCGGCGGTCCGGGGCAACCCTTGTCGCTGTTCATCCGCGGCGCCAACAGCGAGCAGTCGATCATCATGATCGACGGCGTGCGCATCAACGCGGGCACGCTCAGCCTCGCACCATTGCAGAATCTGGCCCCGGAACTGTTCGAGCGGATCGAGATCGTCGAGGGGCCGCGCTCGGCAATCTACGGCACGGATGCAATCGGCGGCGTGGTCAACCTCATCACGCGCACCGGCGGCCCATCGGGCGCCGATGCGATGCTCAGCTATGGCCGCTACGGCACGGGCGAGTTTGCAGTCGACGGCAACTACACGGACGGCGATGCCAGTCTGCGCGCTGCATTTACCGGCCAGCGGTCGGACGGATTTCCGCCGATCGTCGGAGATACTCTCGACAGCGGCTACAAGAATCTGTCTGGTACCGCCGCCGCATCCACCAAGATCGCCGCCGTCGACGTCGGCGCTTTCTATTGGCTGTCGACCGGCACGACCCAGTACGCCCAGGGCAACTACAACGCCGACTTCACGGCCTACAGTTCCTTCACGCCCCTGGAGGAGCGATTCTCCAACAGTGCGCTCGCCGCGCACGCGAGCGCTGACCTGACCGACATCTGGCACGCGCGCTTGATATTGAGCCGCATCGTCGATGATCTGCGTCAGGACGAAGTGGACGTATATGCCGTGCCGCCGGTCGGGGATTTCGATTACACCTCGCGCGATACCTTCGATCTACAGAACGACGTAAAGATCGCCGGCGCCGAGGTCAACCAGCTCGTGACGTTCGGGACGATCCTGACGAAAGAACAGACCAACTCGCTGTCCTACGGGACCGGATATGAGATCGGAACGCGTACGGAAACCTATTACGTCCAGGACCAGCTCGATGCGGGTCCCAATCGATTGCTGCTGGCCGGCGGCTACTACCACCATCCGGCGTTCGGCGATCATGAAACCTGGAACGCGGAATATGGGTATTCGGTGACCTCCGATACGCTGCTCATCGCGTCCGCGGGGACGGCGTTTCGCGCGCCGTCCGCGACCGACCGATTCGGCTACGGCGGCAACCCGAATCTATTGCCCGAGAGCTCGCGCAACTTCGAGCTGGGCATCAAATCGCGCCTCACCGAGTCCCAGCAGGTAACCTTTTCGGCGTTTCAGAATACCATCAACGACTTGATCGAATTCGATCCGGACCCCAGCCTCAATCAGCTCTACGATGGCGAGAACGAGAACATCGACCGGGCGCGGATTCGAGGACTTGAGGCGTCGTGGGAATTGCACGCCGATCCGTGGTCCTTCCTCGCGGAGGCCAGTCTTCAGGACCCCCGCAATCTCTCCGCCGATGCCGAGGACACGGAGCTGCTGCGCCGCACGAAGCACAGCTTCACCCTGAGCGGCGCCCGGCGGATAGGCCGCGCGCAGGTCGGGGTCGATCTCCTGGACTCCGGCGCGCGGGAGGACGTCACCTTGGTGACCGGCGCACCCGGGGTGAGCGATGGCGGCTACCTGCTGGCCTCGATCTGGACGAAGGTGGCGATCACGCCGGCCTGGTCGGTGACGGCTCGGCTCGACAATGCGCTGAACCGCCAATACGAGCTGGCGAACGGATACAATACGGCGGGCCGCGCCGCTTCCATTGCCACCCGGTACAGCTTTCGCTGACGCTCAGCGAACCTGAACCATGGGCTGCGAAGTGATCCGTCCGTCGAAGTCCGTCCACACATGCTGGGCAAAGTCGTACAGCTTGCAGCGCCGCACGGTGTTCCAATAATAGCGCCAGGTGAAGACTTCCGAATTCAGCCGCTCATCCAGAGTCGCGCTGAGCCGCGCCTGGGCGTCCTTCAGCCGGTACAGCGGAATGCCCATGTTCACATGATGCGCGCCGTGCTCGAGGATGTAGTGAATCATGCCGTCGAGAGGCCGCATCAGCTTGACGTGCACGGTGGTGGTCGCGTAGCCCGCATTCGCGCTCCATTCGTCGCGGCGCTCGTACCAGGCCACCCGCGGGTGGGTATGCTGCACGTAGATCACGAAGCCCATCAGGCAGTTCCACAGGAAGAACGGCACGGCGAAGCCAAAGATCAGCAGCGACGAGATGGACCTGCCGCCGTGAATACCCCACAGCGTCAGGCCGCCGATCCACAGCAGCGCGAATCCCGCCACCAGGAAACTATCGAGGAGGTGGCTGGTGCGGCGCGTGGTAACGTGCTTGCGGCCCGGGAAGAATAGCTTCTTCCACCACATCTCGACCATGTAATAGACGCCCTGGCCGACACCGCTGCGATAGATGTGCTCGAGCTGCCGCCGAATCCAGGGCAGGCGCGCAAATTCATGCGGCGAGTAGGGCGTCCACACGTAGTCGCGGCCTTTCAAATTCGTGAATCCGTGATGTGCCAGGTTATGGCCGACTTCCCACAGGCTATACGGCGTCAACGATGGCAGGAAAGCGATGCGGCCAATCCATTTGTTGAGAATTTTATTGGGCGTGTAAGAACCGTGGCAGGCGTCGTGGCCGATGACGAACAACCGCGCAATCCACAGGGCCGCCACCAGCGAGGCGAAAACCTTGACCCACCAGGCCTCGACCACCAGCAGGCTCCCGATCGCCACCCCCAACACCAGCCAGTCCAAGAAAAACCAGATGACGGGCGTGACAATGGCGCGGTCGACCGTGAACGGCTGCAGCAACCTTTGGAACGTGAATCGGGACTTGTCCGTCTGGCCGGCCTCCGGGCAGGCATCGGGTTCAGGTGGGGAAGGGGTTTGCATGCAAAACTCCGGCCGGCGCGCGCAGGGTAAACTGCGTATTATACGCTCGCGTCGGGACCCTATCTAAGGAACTGCGTCAGGCAGTTTCCGCATCCGGCCAGAGTAAAACACCCAAATGCTCGCACGCTTCGATCAAGGCCGTTGCCGCCTCGCGCGTGCTGGCATCGAGCCGGCGGTCGTGGGTCAGCAGCCAGGTCAGCCGCGCGCGCCGCGAACGCGCCGACGGCTCGCTGTCGAACAGCGCCGGAAACAGCCCCAGCGCATCGACAAACTCGCGCATAGGGGCCGCAGCCGACGAATTTGGCGCGGGGGTGAGCAGCAGCTTGAGCCACGTCACACAACGCTTGGCAAGCCCCGCGCGGGTGATTCCGAGGCTGGTGCGGCGGCGCGATTCGCCGTCCGCGAGCGAATCGGCCAAATTACGGTAACGCTCCACCGCGGATTCGTCGGCCGGCAGGGCGGGGCTGGCATCGGACAGAACCGAGCGCAGCAGGTCGGCCAACAGCAAAGACAGGGACTCGGCCAAGAACCGCTGGTTCTGATCCGCATCGGGTCGCGCCAGATCCTCCCAGCTGAGCGGGCCACCCAATCGCCTGGCGTTCGGAGACTTCGACATGTGCCCAGTGTAGCTACTCCGGCGATCATCGCAACTGTGTCAAACTGGGATGCAGATCACAGACAGACGGAAACTCCTTGGAATTGGCGGCCTGCGGTGCGGCGATGGCAGGCACATGGGAATAAAATTATCATGTCGATGATGACGGCCGTGAATGCGCGGAGCGCAGCTTCGCCACGGCTAGCGAGGATCGTTGGAACCCCGGTCGCACCTCATTCCCGGTAAATCGTTCGAGTTGGGCTCGGGGTTGCGGCGCATCGTCGCGCCCAACGCCGGGCTGATGACCGGGCCCGGCACCAATTCCTACCTGGTGGGGCGGGAAGAAGTCGCCGTTCTCGACCCCGGCCCCGATGATGCCCGTCATTTGCAAGCCATCATGAATGCCGGCGGCGGGGTGATCCGCTGGATCCTCGTCACGCACACTCACCGCGACCATTCGCCGCTCGCCGCGGCGCTCGCAGCGCGCACCGGCGCCTGCCTGATCGGCGCGCCGGCGCCGGACGACGGGCGCCAGGACGACACGTTCCGGCCCGACCGCGTGCCCGGAGACGGCGAGCGGCTGCAGTTGGGCAACCTCGTCCTGACCGCCATCCATACGCCCGGACACGCCTCGAACTGCGTCTGCTACTGGCTCGAGGGCGAGCGGTTGCTGTTCACCGGCGACCATGTGCTCGAGGGCGTTTCGCCCGTCATTCTGCCGCCGGACGGCGATATGGCGGCCTACATCGGCTCGCTAGACAAACTGGCCGCCTATGAGTTCGAGCGCATCGCGCCCGGCCACGGCGGCGTCATGCAGGACGCCAAACGTGTGATATCGCGGTTGCGCGCACATCGCATTGCGCGCGAAGACAAAGTGGTGGAAAAGCTGATGCGCGGGGCGGCAACGCTCGATCAGCTCACGCCCGCGGTGTACGACGATGTGCCGGCGGAGCGCCACGAGTGGGCGAGGCTCACCTTGGAGGCGCATCTCATCAAGCTTGTCCGGGACGGCCGCGTAACCCTGCATGAGGGCGGCTGGCGGCTCAGCGGCGCATGACGGCGCGGCTGTGCGTAACGCTGCATGCGGTCAGCGTGCGGCGCGGCGATACCTGGGCATTGCGGGATATCTCGCTGCGCCTGAAGGCGGGCGAGCGCTGGGCGCTCATCGGCGGCAACGGCGCCGGCAAGACGCAACTCCTCAAGCTGCTGGGCACGGACGTGTGGCCCACGCCCACCGGCCGCGAGGCGCGCGAGTATCGCGTCGGCCGCCGCCGGGTGGATCTCGGCGAGGCAAAGCAGCGCATGGCCTACATCGGGGCCGAGCTGCAGGATAAATACGTCCGCTACGACTGGAATCCCACGGTGGACGATCTGCTCGCCACCGGCCTGCACGGCACCGATCTGCTGCTGCAGCCGCCGACGCCCGAGGAGCGCCGGCGGACCTCGAGGATGCTGAAGCTGTGCGGCTTGACCCATCTCCGGCGCCGCCGCTTCTTGTCCTTGTCATACGGGCAGAAGCGGCTCGCGCTGCTGGCGCGCGCCTTGGTCCGCGAGCCGGACTGGCTGTTGCTCGACGAGTTCTACAACGGCTTGGACGTCGATTACCGTCGGCGCATCGACCGCATCCTCGAGCACGCGCGCCGCCGCGGCCAATCCTGGATCGCGGCCGCTCACCGTGCGATGGATGTGCCGCGCGGCACGTCCGGGCTGATCGAGTTGCACGCCGGCCGGCTGCGCTCGGCCACGCGGCTGCGCGGCGCGACGCTCGCTCGGTTGACGGCGCACGCGCGCGAACAGCCGCGGCGCCCGGCGATGCGTGCCCTAGAGACGGCCAAGCCCGCGCTGCGGCGCGCGGCGATGCGTCTCGCCGGGGCCGCGACGCCCGCGCCGCGCGCCGCGAACGGCAAGGTTCTGGTGGAGATTTCCAGGGCAGATCTCTACGTCGACTACCGCGCCGTCTTGCGCGACGTGAACTGGCAACTGCGCGAGGGCGAGCATTGGGCCGTCTTCGGCGCCAACGGCGCCGGCAAGTCCAGCTTTCTCAAACTCCTGTTGGGAGACCTGTCGCCGGCGTTGGGCGGGACGATCGTACGCAGCGGCTTTCCGTTCGGCACGCCGATCGACGCCTGGAAGCGCCAGGTGGGGTACGTGTCGCCGGAGCTGCAATCCGACTACGCGGTCAACGTCACGGTACTGGAATTGGTGATGAGCGGCCGGTACGCGAGCATCGGCTTGTCCGACGCGCCGACGCCGGCGGACCGGACCAACGCGCGCCGCTGGCTCGAGTTCTTCGCGCTGAGCGCGCTCGCCAAGCGCCGGCCGCGCGAATTATCGTATGGGCAACTGCGCCGTGCGCTCATCGCGCGCGCGCTCGCGGCGGATCCGCGCATTCTGTTGCTGGACGAGCCGCTGACCGGACTCGACCCGCGCCAGCGCGCGGCCATGAAGCGGCTGCTCGGAAGATTGATGACGGAGGAGCGCACCCTCATCATCGCCGTGCACCATCCGGAGGACCTGCCGCCGGGGATGACTCACGCCTTGCGTTTACATAAGCGGCGCGCGCAGGCGATAGATTTCCATTCTGCGACTTGAGTCGGCGGCAGGACGCACCCCGACCGGCAAGACTGCAGCGCCATTGCCCGGCACGGGAGTCTCGTCATGATGCGTTTCGCTGCAGCCGCCGCCGTCGCGGCAGGATTGACCCTCGCCGCTTGCGGCCAGTCCGGCTATGCTGTGCGGCCGGTCCCGCGGATTGCCGCGGAGAACGTGGGTAAGCCGGTGAGCCGCCTGCGCGATGCATTCGGCGAACCGAGGAAGATCGAAACCACTCCGACGAGACTCGTGTACGTATGGTTCCTGGAACAGACACCTGCCGGCGCCCCCACCGGGTTGCACGGTTGCGAAATGGAGGTCAGCGTGGATCCTCGGTCGGAGCACATCCTGGGATATTCGCTGTCGAACATCGGATGGGGCAATTGTCCGGAGATCGAGCGCAAGATTCGCATCGCGGACACCTAGCCTCCCGCTCAGGGCCGGGCGGCCCGGGAGCCTAGCGCGTGTCACTGGTATTCATCCTGACGCTCGCCATACAGGCGGGCCTCATCGTCCACGTCATCAGGACCGGAAGAAACACGCTCTGGATTTGGGCCATCGCGCTGCTGCCGGCGGCCGGTTCGCTGGCCTACGTCGTGGTCGAAATTTTGCCGGGCGTGTTCGGCGGGCAAGCTGCGCGGCGCACCAGGGCGGGCATGCAGCGCATCATCGATCCGAACCGGGATTTGCGCCAGGCCGCGGCGGCGGTGGAAATCTCGGGCAATCTCGATGCACGCCGCCGGCTCGCGCAGCAACTGTACGAACGCGGCCAGTTCGATGAGGCCATCGCGGTGTGCCAGGCCGGCCTCAAGGGCATCTTCGAACACGACCCCACGCTGCTGCTGAGTTTGGCGCAGGCGCAGTTCGCGGCGCGCGATTTTGCTGCGGCACGCGCCACGCTGGAGCGCCTCATCCAGAACAATCCGGATTTCAAGTCGGCGGATGGGCATCTCCTCTATGCGCGCACATTGGAAGCGCTGGATGCGCTCGATGAAGCGGAATTCGAGTACGCGGCGGTGGCGCCGGGCTATCCCGGCGCGGAGGCGCGGCTGCGCTATGCGCTGCTGCTCAAGCGCCGCGGCAAACTTGACGAGGCGCGCGGCTTGCTGAAAGACTTGGTGGACGGCGCCCAATTGGCGCCACGACATTATCGCAGGGCTCAGGCCGAGTGGCTGGAGCGCGCGCGCCGCGAACTCTAATTCGAACGGCCCACCAGGAGCGCCAGGATGTTGTCGATATTTCGCGACCGCAGCGGTGCGCGGATTGCCCTCGCGGTCATGCTGCTGGCCGGCTGCGCCAGCCAGATGGAGCCCGCGCAACGATCGATCAGCGACATCGAGGCGGTGGTGTCCACCGCATCCGGCGAAGCCGCGAAATACGTGCCCGATCAATTGTCCAACGTGCAGGGCAAGTTGCAAGCCCTGAAGGCCTCCTTCGATAAACAGGACTATGCGGCCGTGCTCGCGGGAGCGCCGGCCGTGCTCGGCGAGGCGCAGGGTCTGGCCGGCGCCGCGGCCGCCAAGAAGGACGAGCTGATGAGGGAGTTGAACGAGCAGTGGTCCGCTCTGGCCGCCACGTTGCCGGATTCCATGACCGCCATCCAAGGCCGCCTGGATCTGCTCGGCAAAGCATCGAGCAGGAAGCTGGCCGCGGGCATCGACCTCGACGCGGCGAGAACCAGCCTGAGCAACACCGTGTCGCTGTGGTCGAAGGCACAGGCGGCATTTGCCACCGGAAACCTGACCGAAGCCGTGGCCACGGCGAAGACGGTCGGCGCCGACCTCGAGGCGCTCACGAGCACGCTGAAGATGGATCCGGCCGCGCCCGCCGCGCCGACCAAGCGCGCCGCGCCGCCCACGCATGCGGCGCCGCCGAAGGCCGCGGCGCCGGCTCAAGGGGCCAGCGTCCCCTCGCTGACGAGTACCGCGCTGCCGCCGATGTGCACGGCATGCAGGTCGCCGTGATCGAGTTGCAGTCTGACGTTCACCTCGCCCGGGCGATTCATCTGGCGGCCTTGCCGGCCGACGAATCCGGTTGCACTGTTGCCGAACTGACCGAGGTCCCATAAGTAGGCCGCGAGCATGGCATGCGCATTGCCGCTCACGGGGTCCTCGGTGATGCCGAGCGCCGGGCAAAACATGCGTGAATCGGTCGAAAATCCGCCCGCGCTGCGCGTGACCGAAAATACGAAGAACCCGTCCACCTTCAACTCGTTGCCGAGCGAGGTCAAGGTGTCGAAGTTCGGCGCCAGCGCATCCAACGCGTCCGCCCGTCCCACGGGCACCAGCAGCCGCGTGCTGCCCTTGCGCGCAATGCGTGCGGGCATGGTCTCGTGCAATTGCGCGCCCGACAGCCGCAGCGCTTCGGCGATTCGCAGCGTGGTCTTCAAGGGCAACGGAGGGTCGAATTCCGGCACAGTTTGCCGAAACTCGACAGTTCCCGCGCTGCCCTCGTCGACACTCACTTCAACGATGCCCGTGCCGCTCAGTTGCCGGCACACGCCGTGTCCGCGTCTGCCGACCGCCAGCAGAACGGCATGCGCCGCGACGGTTGCGTGGCCCACGAAGGGCGCTTCCTTGCGGGTATTGAAGAACCGCAGCCGCACATCGTGGTCCGGGCCGGTCGCGGCGGACACGAAAGCCACTTCGGCGTGAGCAAATTCCCGCGCGATGGCCGACAGGGAGGCGACATCCAGCCCGTCGGAATCGAGAACGACGGTGGCCGGATTGCCGGTGAAGCGAGTGCGGGTGAACGCGTCGACTTGAAATATGCGCAAGCGTGTCTCTCCACGGTGCAAGCGGGCAGTTTTGCACGCATCCTAGCGTCAGGCTACACTTCATGGAACCTTGGGGTGGTCTTTTAGCGAGACCTGAGACGCGGGAAGTCGACTGTCCGACTCGCCTGCGAACCCGTTGAACCTGACCCGGGTAATGCCGGCGTAGGGAGCAGGTACCGTGATGCGCGCAGCCGTCGAAATCAGCATGTACCCCTTGACGGGCGACTACCGGCCGCCGATTCAGGCCTTCATCGACCGCCTGAATCTGCATCCGGAGCTCGAGGTCGTCACGAATGCGCTCAGCACGCAAATCTGGGGCCCGCTCGATCGCGTCATGGCCGTTCTCGCCGAGGAGATGCGCCGCGCCGCGGGCGGTCCGCAACTGGTATTCGTCATGAAAGTGCTCCCCGGATTGGCAGCGCCTGACGCTGCGGCGCGCGCCGTGGGGCCCGCCGCGGCCGGTCCGTGACGGACGAACTCGCGGCCCAATTCGCGCGCGCTTGGGCTTCGACGAGTTGGGTCGAGATGACCGCCGCCGCGCTGGCCGTGGCGTACCTCGTGCTCGCCATCGGGCAGCGGCTCGCGTGTTGGTTGGCGGCGTTCGTGAGTTCCTGCCTCTACGTCTGGGTGCTGTTCCGCGCGCGGCTGTACATGGAATCCATGTTGAACGGCTTCTACGCTGCCATGGCCATCTACGGCTACTGGCAGTGGACGCGAGGCCGGGACCATCAGCCGCTCAACGTGTCGCGCTGGTCCTGGCGGCGCAACGCCGCGGGGTTGTTGGCGGTCGTCGGCATGTCGATCCTGAGCGCCTATTTCCTGCGGCGCTTTACTCCGGCAGCGTGGCCGTTCCTGGATTCGACGGTGACCTGGGCGAGTGTGTTCGCCACGTTTCTGGTTGCGCGCAAGGTCTATGAGAATTGGCATTGGTGGCTGGTCATCGACTCGGTCAGCCTTGTGCTGTGCTACACGCGCCGCCTGTATCTCACCATGCTGTTGTTCGCTCTCTATCTGTTGATGATCGTAATCGGGATGCGCGAATGGCGGCGCAGCTCGCCGCCCGCCGCTCATGCCGCGCAGCTCGCTTGAAGAGCTGGCCCTGCGCTGGGTGCCGGGCGAAGGTCCGGTGAGCATTCAGGCGTTGGCGGCTGGGCTCGTCAACACGAGCTGCCGGGTCGCCCGGGCAGGGCGGCTGTATGCGTTGCGCGTGGCCGCACCCGATTCGCAGCAACTCGGCCTCGATCGGCAGTGGGAGTGCAAGGTGCTGGCGGGCGCCGCCGGCGCCGGCGTCGCGCCGCCGATTCGCTGTTGCGAGCCGGCCGAGGGCGTCCTGGTGGCCGATTGGGTGCCGAGCGGTACGTGGACGGCGGCGGACATCCGGCAGCCTCACATCATCCAGGCGATGGCGCGGCTGCTGCGCCGGGTTCACGCCCTGCGCATCCCGGGGCCGACCCGCGCCATGAGCCCCGCGGCCTGGATCGCCCACTATTCGGCGGCGCTCGGGGAGGGGTCCAGTGCCCTGCTTTGCGCCGAGGCCGATGCCCGCCTGGCGCTGCTCGCGGGGCGGCCGGCGCCGCCGGCGGTGCTCTGTCACAGCGACCTGCACCGCTTCAATGTGGCCATCGGCGAGCGCCCGGTATTGCTCGACTGGGAATATGCCCATATCGGCGATCCCTACTGGGACCTGGCGGGTTGGATCGCGAACAACGACGGGGAGGCGGATTTTGCGGCCGAGCTGCTCGCGAGCTATCTCGAGCGGCCGGCGCTGCCGCAGGAATCAGCGCGCCTGAGCCTCTTCGTCTGGCTCTACGACTACGTGTGTCTCTTGTGGAGCGAGCTGTACCTGGGGCGGGGGCCCGGCACGGGCCGCGTGGCTGTGGGGGCGCGCATGGAACAGTTGCTCGTGCGCCTGAAAAGCGCGTCCGGTGGTCGCGCTGGTCAAGTTCCGGCACACTAGCCGCCCTGACGACGAACCCCTGCGGGGACAGCTAACGGAGAGTTCAATGGCGCGGATGATGGTAGTGGACCGTGATGGCAAAGAGCACGACATCGAGGCAAGACCCGGCTTGAAGATCATGGAGATCTTGCGCGAGCTCGACTACGGTGTCGCTGCGATTTGCGGCGGTTTGTGCTCCTGCGCGACGTGCCACGTCTACGTCGACGAGTCCTGGGTCAGCCGCTTGCCGAGACCGCAGAGCGACGAATTGGACCTTCTCAGGGAATTGCCAGACTATCGGGACGCGACCTCCCGGCTGTCCTGTCAGGTGGAGTTCACCGAGGGCCTGAGCGGCATCAAGGTCGCCATTGCTCCGGATACTTGAATAGGCGCTGCGCGCCGGATCTACGGGGTCGCTACGCGACCCCGACGGATAGGCGCTCGCTGCGCGAGCGAGGGCGAGCCGAACCGACCGACAGTTGCTCGCTGCGCGAGCGAGGGCGAGCCGAACCGACCGACAGTTGCTCGCTGCGCGAGCGGGGGCGAGCCGAACCGACCGACAGTTGCTCGCTGCGTGAGACCAGCCGAACCGACCGATAGGCGCTCGCTGCGCGGGCATTAAAATCCTGGGAATTATTTCTTGTCGGTCTGGCGGCGCACGGCGTCCTGCGCCGCCGCGAGAACGGCGGGGTCGCCCAGGTATCGGCGCGTCGTGGGCTGAATCTGTTCGTCGAGCTCATACAGCAGCGGTATGCCGGTGGGGATGTTCAACTCCACGATGTCGCGCTCCGACATCATGTCGAGCATCTTGACCAAGGCGCGCAGCGAGTTGCCGTGCGCGACGATCAGCACGGTCTTGCCGGCGCGCAGCTCGGGGACTATTCGGGACTCCCAGAAGGGCAACACGCGCGCCAGGGTGTCCTTCAGCGATTCGGCCCCCGGCAGCAGCGCAGGATCGAGTCCGGCGTACCGGGGGTCGAAGCGCGGATGGCGCGGATCATCGGGACGCAGTGCCGGCGGCTGGATGTCGTAGCTGCGGCGCCAGATCTTGACCTGCGCTTCGCCGTGCTGCTCCACGGTTTGAGCCTTATTGAGTCCCTGCAGCGCCCCGTAATGGCGCTCGTTGAGCCGCCAGCTGCGCTCCACCGGGATCCACATGCGATCCATGGCGTCCTGAATCAGCCATAGCGTTCGGATCGCGCGTTTCAGCACCGAGGTGAACGCAATCTGCGGCTCGATCTTCTCGGCGAGCAATTCCGCGCCGGCTTGCGTGGCTTCCTGGCGCCCGAGCTCGGTGAGATCGACATCGTGCCAACCCGTGAACAGATTCTGGAGGTTCCAGATGCTTTGTCCGTGCCGAACCAGGATCAATTTTCCGGTCACAATGAGGCACTCCTCTGAATCATCGGGATATCGCCGCGAACAGCCCATCGAATTTGGTCGCCAGCGTGCCACCCTGGTAGATGTTGACGGCGAGCCGAATGCGTCCCCGACCCGCACGCTGCAGCATTCTCCTGAATTTCTCAACACCCGCCGCCGCCGGCGGCACCAGGGTGGTACGCAGCACGCCGTGCACCGGAACGACATACCGGATGGTGGACTCCTGGATCACGACGTCGGCGGCGGCCCCGGTCGAGTCGAGGTGGCGAGTGAGCCAGGCCCAGCCGGTCAGCACGGCGACGGAGAACAGGCTGCCGCCGAAGGCAGTCCCCTTGTCATTGGCGTTGGGCGCGAGCGGGGCCGAGAGCACGAGCCCGAGATCGTCGGCGCGTTCGACGACGATGCCGATGTGCCGCGCGAGGGCGAACTCCGAGGTGAGTCGATTCTGCAGATATTCCCGGCCGAACGGCAGCTCAATCGTCATGGGTGCGATTGTGCACCAACCGCCGTACGGCTTGCAGGGCGACGGACAGGGTGGCGAAATCGGGGCCGGCTCCGGTGCGCAAATCGGCGACGATTCGTTTCAGGGATTCGACCGCCATCGAATGGTCCTGAATCCATCCATCCACCCGGGCCACCGGCCCGGCGCCCTTGCGCGACAACACGGCGCCGGTGATCTTGCGCTGCAATTCATACAGGTTGTCGCTGAGAGTCCCGCGCGCGACGGCCTGCCAATGTCCCTCGGCCTGCAGGGTTTCGATCTGATCCTTGATCCAGGTGAGGCCGATGCGCTCGCCGACGTCGAAGTACGCCCTTGCGGCGAATCCGATGTCGAGCCGGGAGGCCATCGCGGCTTCGACCAGATCCAGGGCGCAGTGCAAGGACTCGAACGAGGCGAGCCGGGTCGCGAGCTCCGCGGGCACATGCTGCTCGACCAGACGCGAGCGGAGCACGCCGAGGCGTGCCCGCTCGGTCGCGGAAAGCACCTCGGGGAGATTTCGGGACAGTGATTCCACCGACCCCGCGTAGCGCCGTACCGCGCGCTCGATGTCCAGATCGTTGCGCCGGTTCTCGAGCAGCCAATAGCTCGCATGGCGCAGCAGCCGCGAGGTCTGGAACAGCGCCGTGTACTGCACCGCGGCCGGACTCGACCTGTCAAGGGCTTCGATCTGCGCCCAGAGATCGCGAACCGCGAAGACCTCGCGTGCAATGCTGTAGGCCCGCGCAATGGCAGCGGGTTCGGCGCCGGTATCCTCCTGGGCCCGGACCGGGAAGACGGGTCCCATGCGGTTGATGAGGCTGTTCGTGATCGACGTCGCGATGATTTCGCGGCGCAGGCGGTGGCGCTTCAGGCGCGCCGCAAAGCGCTGTTGCACCGGAGCCGGAAAGTAGCGCGCCAGCTCGGCCGACAAATACGGGTCCTCGGGAACGTCCGAGTGGATCAGCGCCTTGTAGAGCCAGATCTTGCCGTAGCTCAGGGTGACGGCGAGTTCCGGCCGCGTGAGTCCTTCACCCGCTTTGCGGCGTTCGGCGATTTCCTCATCGGAGGGCAAGAACTCGAGAGAACGATTCAGGTCCCCCGAGCGCTCCAGGGCGCGAATCACATAGGCGCTCTCGCCGAGGCGCTCCTTGGATTGGAACTCGCTGGTGCTGATGGCCAGGCTCTGCAGGTAGTTGTTGCGCAACACCAGGGCGGCGACCTCATCGGTCATCCGCACGAGCAGGCGATCGCGCCCCGCCCGGGTGATCTCGCGGGCGCGCACCGCGCCGTTCAACAGGATCTTCAGGTTCACCTCGACGTCGGAGCAATTCACCCCGGCCGAGTTGTCGATGAAGTCGGTGTTGATCCGCCCGCCGCGCCGCGCGTATTCGATGCGGCCGAGTTGCGAAAGGCCGAGATTGCCCCCCTCGCCGATGACCTTGCAGCTCAATTCGCGCGCGTCGATGCGCACCGAGTCGTTGCTGCGGTCGCCGACGTCGCTGTTGCTTTCAGTGTCGGCCTTGACGTAGGTGCCGATCCCCCCGTTCCACAGCAAGTCGACGTGCGACTTCAAAATGGCCTTGATGACTTCGTTGGGGGTCGCCTGCGCCGGAAGCTCCAGCAGGAGCTGAGTCTCGCGCGACAAGGCCACGCTCTTCGCGCTGCGCGAGTAGATGCCGCCGCCCTTGGAGAGCGCGGACTTCGCATAATCCTGCCAGGTCGATCGCGGCAGCTTGAACAGGCGCTCGCGCTCCTTGAAGGAGCGCGCCGCGTCGGGCTGCGGATCGATGAAGATGTGCTGATGATTGAACGCGGCGATGAGCCGGATGTGCCGCGACTGCAGCATGCCATTGCCGAACACGTCGCCCGCCATGTCGCCGATGCCCGCCACCGAGAAGTCCTGATTCTGGATGTCGATGTCGATCTCGCGGAAGTGTCGCTTCACGCATTCCCAGGCGCCGCGCGCGGTGATGGCCATTTTCTTGTGGTCATAGCCCGCGGAACCGCCCGACGCGAACGCATCACCCAGCCAGAATCCATAGGACTCCGAAATCGCGTTGGCAATGTCCGAAAATGTCGCGGTGCCCTTGTCCGCGGCGACCACGAGATAGGCGTCGTCCCCGTCATGGCGCACGACGTCGGCAGGTCCGATGATCCGGTCGTCGACGATGTTGTCGGTGATGTCGAGCAGCCCCCTGATCAGGGTCTGATAACAGGCGATGACCTCCGCCTGCTGCGCTTCGCGGTCGCCGGTGCCGCCGCGTTTGACCACGAAGCCGCCCTTGGCGCCCACCGGAACGATCACGGTGTTCTTGACCTGTTGAGCCTTCATCAGCCCCAGAATTTCCGTGCGAAAGTCCTCGCGCCGATCGGACCAGCGGATACCGCCGCGCGCGACGTGTCCCATGCGCAGATGCACCCCCTCCATGCGCGTCGAGTACACAAACACTTCGAACAGCGGTTTTGGCAGCGGCAACTCGCGCAGCTTCTGGCTTTCCATCTTGAACGACAGATAGTCCTTGAACTGGCCCGACTCGACCGTCTGATACGCATTGGTGCGCACCGTGGCGGTGAGCGCGTTCCAGTAGGCGCGCAGGATGCGGTCCTCGTCCGAGCCGGTCACCTCCTCGAGAGCGGCCCGGATTCTCTGGTCGAGCCGGGCGAGCGTGCTGCGGCGGGCCGCCGGGGACAGATGCGGATCGAAGCGCGCCGCGAACAGATCCGCAAAGGCACGGGCCAGGGACGCATTGTCGATCAACACCTGCGCGATGTAGCCCTGGCTGAAAGGCAGCCCGGCCTGCAGCAGGTAGCGGCAGTACGCGCGCAGCACGTCGACGATACGCCACTGTACGCCCGTGGTCAGCGTGAGCTGGTTGAAGCTGTCGCTGTCCATGCGTCCGATCCAGACGGCCGTGAACGCGCTCTTGATCTCGCGATCGAGCTGGTCGAGCTTGATCGCGGTGGGCGCGCGCATCACGAGCTCCAGGTCCTGGATCCATGCGCGCCGGCCGCCGGCGAGTTCCAGTTCGTAAGGCCGTTCGGCAATGACCTTGAGACCCATGTGTTCCAGCTTGGGCAGCAGATCCGATATCGGGATGGCATCCTGGCCGCGGAAGATCTTCAGGAAGAACGCTTCCTTGCGCCGCGGTTCGCGCCGGTAGATGTCCAGGTGCAGCCGCGCGGGCTCCTTGTCGACGGCTTCGAGGAACGACACGTCCTGCGCGGCGGCCTCGCCGGAGAAGTCTTCGGTATACGCGGCGGGAAAGGCTTGCGCATAGGCGGCGTAGAGCTGCAGCGCGTACGCCTCATCGAAGCGCGCGAGCAGCGCGCTCTTGAACCCATCCGTCCACGACCGCACGGCCGCGGCGATTCGCAATTCCAGCGCGTCGATGTCGACGCGCTCATGCTCCACGGGCTGTGTGCGCGCGATGATGTGGATTCGGGCAAGATTCGATTCGGCGATTTGCACCTGCGATTCCATGCTGAGGGCGTTGAATCCCTCGCTGACCACCCGCTCGATGCGCTGCCGCACCACGGTGTTGTATTTTTCACGCGGCACGAACACCAGGCAGGAATAGAACCGCCGGAATGCGTCGCGGCGCAATAACAGGCGCACGCGCGGCCGCTCCTGCAGGCCGAAGATGCCGGTGACCACCCGGATGAGCTCCGGGACGCTCGCCTGGAACAGCTCGTCCCGGGGAAAGGATTCGAGAATGTGCTGCAGCGCCTTGCCGTCGTGGCTGTCGGGCGCCAACGCGAAATGCTGCACCACCTGGGCGACCTTGTGGCGCACCAGCGGAATCTCGCTCGGGTTGGTGCTGTAAGCCGCCGACGTCCACAGGCCGAGGAAGCGGCGTTCGCCGATCAACCGGCCGGTCGGCCCGAAGTGCTTGATGCCGATATAGTCGATGTAGCCGGGCCGGTGCACGGTCGACTGGAAATTGGCCTTCGTGACCAGCCCGAGCTCGCGCGAGCGGCTTTGGCGGCGAATATCCCTGGCCAGCACCCGGCCGGTACTCGGCGCATGGCGGTGGCCCGGGCGCAGAAGCCCGAGCCCGCTCGGTTCCACGGGATCCAAGGACACGCTGCCGCCCTTGCCGCGCAGGCGATATTCCCGATACCCGAGGAACGTGAAGTGCCGGTTCTGCATCCACGCGAGCAGCGCCTGGGTTTCGCTGACGTCGCGGGGATCGAAGCGCGAGCTCAGCAGGTTCAGGTCATCCGCTGCCTGGCGGGCCGCGGACTGCATTCTGACCCAATCGGCGTATGCGACGCGAACGTCGCGCATGCTGCGCTCGATCTCACCCTGCAGCGATCGCAGCACCTCGGAGTCGACGATGCGGTCGACTTCGACGTGTTGAAACGACTCGAGCCGCAACTTTTTGCCGTCGGCGCCCTGGCCGCGTTCCTGGATCGACAGCAGGTCACCGGCGCCGTTGCGGGTCACCGCAAAGACGGGATGGGCGAGAAAATGCAGCGCCAGCGCGCGTTGTGTCAGCGCCAGCCCGATGGAATCGACGAGGAAGGGCATGTCGTCATTGACCATTTCAATGACGGTGTGCGCCGAGGAGTAGCCATCCTCGCGCTGGGTGGGGTTGAATACCCGCACCAGCGCGCGGCCGCGGCGGCGGCGCGCGAGGTTGGCATGGGACAGGGCGATGGTGGCAAGTTCCTTGGGGTCGCGCCCGGCAATGTCCTCGGTCTCGACGTTGGCGTAATACGCGCGCAGGTACGGCTGCAGCTTCGGCCCGCGCAGCGCGGCCGGCACGGCGCCGCGCAGTGCCTTGGGCAGCTTAGCCGCCGCCGCAACCAGCGCGGCGACGATTCGACGATGTTGTTCTGAAGACGCTGGGTGCATGGTGGAAACTCCCCACGGGCTAATCTCTCTTTTCCAGGTCCGCGATGACCGCGGCCAAAAATCGGCATGCCTCGCCGCCGGTGACGCAGCGATGGTCGAAGCTCAACGATAGCGGCATGCGCCGGTGCGCAACCACGGCGCCGCCACCGTCGACCACCGCGTCCTGGCGCACTTTCCCGGCACCCAAAATCGCCACCGCCGGGGGCACCACCAGCGGTATGCCGTAGCGGCCGGCGAGCGTGCCGAAGTTCGACAGCATCAAAGTGAAGTCGCGCAGGTCCGCGGGCAGGGTGCTGCGCCGATGCGCGGCTTCCTTCTGCGCGGCGATGTCGGCGCGCAACTCGTCCGGCGTCTTGTGCCGGATGTCGCGCAGCACCGGCACGATCAATCCGCCGGGCGTGTCGACGGCCATGGCCAGATCGATGGATGGCAGCACGATGCGCGAATTGTTGGCCGCGTCGTACCAGGCGTTGAGCGCCGGCTCCGCGCTGCAGGCGGCGATCATCGCGCGGATGAGCCGCAGCATGTAATCGCCGCGCCGCGTCCAGCCGTGGATGTCGGCGTCGTCGCACACCGTGCTGCCCGAGACCTGATCGCGCGACGCGGACATGCTGTGCGCCATGGCACGCCGCGCCCCGCGGAGCGGTTCGGCCGGTGCGCCCGCGGGAGCGGCAAGACCGGCGGGAGCGCGGGGTGCTGCGATGTTCGCGTACGCCAGCACATCGTCCAAGCGGATGAGTCCGCCGGCTCCGCTGCCCTCGATGGCCTCCAACTCCACTCGCAAGCGTTTGGCCACCGCGCGCGCGACGGGCACGGCGCGCGTACGGGCGCCGTCCTGGGAGCGCGCCAATCCGACGCTTGCCGACTCGATGAATTCCTCCGCGCTGGTGACCGGCATGCTGCCGACCACGGTGCCGGAATCGAAATCGATCAGCGGCGCGCCGGTGGCCACAATGTCGCCTACGGCGCCGTACAGCGCGGTCACGGTGCCGCTGAACGGCACGGGAACCTCGACCACCGCCTTGGCGGTTTCCACCGACAGCATGGGTTGATCGACCAGGACATGGTCGCCGGGTTTGACGTGCCACTCGAGGATTTCGGCCTCGGCCAGCCCTTCGCCCAGATCCGGAAGCATGAATGTTCCCATGAATTACACTCTAGTCGGCCAACGTGAGCTGCACGGCATCGACGATGCGCCGCACGCTCGGGATGTAGTCGTGCTCGAGACGCGGCAGCGGCATGACGGTGTCGAATCCCGTCACGCGTTGAATCGGTGCATGCAAGTCGTACAGGCCGTGCTCGGCCACGATCGCGGCAATCTCCGCACCCACGCCGAGATTGCGCGCCGCCTCGTGCACGATCACCAGGCGCCCGGTCTTGGCCACGGAGGTCAAAATCGTGTCGCTGTCGATGGGACTCAAGGTGGCCAGATCGATCACCTCGGCGCTGATCCCCAGGGCGTCGAGTTCGGCGAAGGCGCGCAGAGTTTCGAGCGTCATGGCGCCCCAGGTCACGATGGTCACATCGCTCCCCTCGCGCAGGAGGAAGCACCGGTCGAGCGGCAGGGCCTGCCCATCGTCGGCGACGTCCTGGCGCATCGCCCGGTACAGGCGCACCGGCTCCAAGAACATCACGGGGTCCGGATCGCGGATCGCGGCCAGCAGCAGGCCGTAGGCGCGGGCGGGAGAGGACGGGCAGAGCACGCGGATCCCCGGGATGTGGCACAGCAGGGTTTCGGTGCTTTCCGAATGATGTTCCGGCGCGTGAATCCCGCCGCCGTGCGGCATGCGGATCACGACCGGGCAGGACAGGCGCCCGCGGGTTCGATTGCGCATGCGCGACATGTGGTTGACGATCTGGTCGAGCGCCGGATACATGAACCCCATGAACTGGATCTCCGCGACCGGCCTCAAGCCGTGTGTCGCCATGCCCACCGACATGCCCGCGATCGTCGCCTCGGCCAGCGGCGTGTCCTGGACGCGGTCCGCGCCGAACCGGGATTGCAGGCCGGCGGTGGCGCGAAATACGCCGCCGTTCGCGCCCACGTCCTGTCCGATCACGACCACGGACTCGTCATGCTGCATTTCCCAGCCATGCGCCATCGCGATGGCTTCGACCATGGTTATTTTCGCCAATTCAAGGACCGCTGGACTTTGGGGCGCCGGGCTTGGAGGAGTCAGTGCGTGCGCTCGCACGCTGATCGCGCAGATGCGCGGGCAGCGCGGCGAACAAGTGATCGAACATGGCGTCCGTCGCGGGTTTGACGCCCTGCAGATACTCGTTCACCGCCGCATCCACCTGCCGTGCGCAATCCTGCAGCAGCGCGTGCTCTCGAGCGTCGTTCCACACGCCCGCGCCGTGAAGATACGCGCGGATGCGGATCAGCGGTTCCACGGCCCACGCCTGTTTGACCTCCGCTTCGGGGCGGTAACGGCTGGCATCGTCGGCGGTGGTGTGGTCGCTCAGCCGATACGTGAGCGATTCGATCAGGCACGGCCCGCCGCCGCCCCGCGCCGTATCCAAAGCCTCGCTAACCGCCTCGCGCACGGCGAACACGTCGTTGCCGTCCACTTGAAGTCCGGGAATGCCGGCGGCCACCGCCTTTTGCGCCAGAGTCCTGGCCGCGGTCTGCGCGGCAACCGGGACGGAGATAGCCCACCCGTTGTTGACGATCACGAACACCACCGGCAGCGCGCGCGCGCCGGCGAGATTGAGCGCCTCGTAGAACGCGCCTTCGGAGGTGCCGCCGTCGCCGATGTACGCCAGGGCGCAGCGTGGCTCGCGCCTCACCTTGAACGCCATGGCGGCGCCGGCGGCGTGCAGGGTTTGGGTGGCGATGGGCACGCACCAGGGGAAGTCGCCCCGGGGGCCGGCGAAATCGTTGCCGCGCTCGTCGCCACCCCAGTAGGTGAGGATTTCCGTCATCGTGACCCCGCGCCACAGCTGCGTGCCGAATTCGCGGTACACCGGCGCCAGGACATCCTCCGGGCGCATCGCCGCGCCGACCCCGATATGCGTGGCCTCGTGCCCCAAGCAGGGCGGATAGGTGCCGAGTTGTCCGGTGCGCTGCAGGTTCACCGCCTTGGCGTCGAACACGCGCACCCGGGTCATCGCCGCATACATCTTCACGACTTCGTCCGGATCCTCGGCGAAGCGCGGCAACCGCGCCACGAGGCGTCCTTTGGGATCGAGGATCTGGCGGTAGTCTATTTTGAATTCTGCAACCGTCGTCATGTGCGAATTATGCCACGGGCCAGGAATAAGGATTGCCGCATGCTCAAGGACGGTGTTGCCGCGCCAGGTAGGGTTGGGTTTGCATCTCGATGAGGCGGCTGCTCGCACGTTCGAACTCGACCCGCAGCCGCTCGGCGCGATACAGGGCCGCGGGCGCCGCCGCCGCCGACACCACGATCTTGACGCCGCGATCGTAGAACTCGTCGATCAGCATGATGAACCGGCGCGCCGCATCGTCACGGGTTTCGTCGAACGCCGGGATGTTCGAGATGAACACCGTGTGGTAGAGGCGCGCGAGTTCGATGTAGTCGTTTTGGCTGCGCGGCCCGTCGCAGAGTTCGCCGAACTCGAACCATACCGTGCCGGACCCCGAATTCACGGCGTCCAGCGCGCGCCCTTCGATGGTGAGGGCGCCGGGGCCGGTGGCCACGCCGCCCACCAGCGCGGCGAAGCGTTCCTCCAGGAGGGCCGGTGTCCCGGCGAGGCGGGAATCGAGATAGGTGGGCGCCGATTCGAGCTGGCGCAGGCGGTAATCGATTCGGCCGTCCAGGTGCAGCACGTCGACATGCGCCTGCAGCAGAGCGATGGTCGGCACAAAGCGTTGCCGCTGCAGCCCGTCCCGGTACAGATCCTGCGGCGGAAGGTTGGACGTGGCGACCAGCGCGACGCCGCGCCGGAACAGTCCCTCGAACAAGCCCGCGAGGATCATGGCGTCGGCGATGTCGTCAACGAAGAACTCGTCGAGGCAAATCAGCCGGGCACGGTCCGCCACGCGTTGCGCGACCAGCTCGAGCGGCTCGGCATGGTGTTTGATGCCGGCGAGTTCGGCATGCACATCGCGCATGAAATGATAGAAGTGGCTGCGCTCGGCGCCGCCCGGCAGCGACGCGAAGAACAAGTCCATGAGCAGCGTCTTGCCCCGGCCCACACCGCCCCAGAGATAGAGCCCGCGCGGCGGCGGCTGGGCCGCCTCGCCGGCAAGCCATGGCATGGCCGAGCGCAGTCGTTCGCTCAGGCTGAGCGAACGGGTTCGCAGGGTCTCGCTCAGCGCATCCAGGCGCAGGGCGGCGGCGGCCTGCGCGGCGTCGAATTCCATCCGATGTGCGGCAACCTCGGCGCCGAGGCGCGCGGTCACCGTTTGCGGACCGTTCAACACGAATCGAACTGATTGACCAAGGGCAATGCGCGGGATCTACAGGTTCTGGTAGTTCGGCCCGGAGCCGCCTTCGGGGGTCGTCCAGGTGATGATCTCATAGGGGTCCTTGATATCGCAGGCCTTGCAGTGCACGCAATTGGCGGCGTTGATCTGCAGCCGCCGGCCGCCGGCGCCATCGGACACCATTTCATACACGCCGGCAGGACAGAAATTCTCACATGGGTTGCCGTATTCGTGGGTACACCGGGTCGCGCAGATCGACGGATCGGCCACCTTCAAGTGAATGGGCTGGGACTCTTCGTGGGCGTTGCCCGCAAAGAATACGAAGGAAACCCGATCCCGCGGCGGCAACGTGCGCTCGCCCCAGCGGCGATCCGGAGAGTCGAATTCGTCGAGTCGCCTGAGTCTCGAGTAGTCCGCCGTGTTCTTCAGCGTCCACGGCGACCTTCCGCCGGTGAGCGTTTCCCACGCGGAGTTGACGAGGCCGAACCACAGGTTGCGCTTGAACGCGGGCTTGAAGTTGCGCACGCGCCGCAGCTCGAGGCCGCCCTCGGAGGCACGCCACTTGGCGTCGAATCCGGCGCTCGAGGATGTCTGCGCGATGTGCTCCCCGGCGAGCGTCCCCGAGCGGATTGCCTGATGCACGCCTTTGATCTTGGCGAAGTTCAACGTGCCGCCGGCATCGCCGATGAGGATCGCACCGGGCATCTCCAGCGTCGGCGTCGACTGCCATCCGCCGGCCGCGATGGTGCGCGCCCCGGCCGAGAGGATCTCGCCGCCTTCCAGCAGGGGTTTGACGGTCGGATGATTCTTGTATTGCTGGAACGCCTCGAACGGCTTGAGGCGCGGGTCCTCGTAGTCGAGCCCCACGATGTAGCCCACGTACACGCGATCGTTATCGAGGTGATACAGGAAGCTGCCCGCATAGGTCTTCGAGTCGACCGGCCAGCCGAGACCGTGCTCGATGCGTCCCGGACGCACTCGCCCGGGCGGCAACTGCCACAACTCCTTGTAGCCGATGGCAAAGGTCTGGGGGCAGTGGCCCTGGGAAAGATCGAATTTTTGGATGAGCGTCTTGGAAATCGAGCCGCGACAGCCCTCCGCAAGCACGGTCAAGCCCGCGTGAATATCGACGCCCGCGGCGTAGTTGGCGCCGGGCGTGCCGTCGCGATTCAAACCCATATCGCCGACGCGGACCCCGATGACCTTGCCGCCGCCGTCATGCAGCGCCTGCGCGGCCGCAAAGCCGGGAAAAATATCGACGCCCAGGACCTCGGCCTTCGCCGCGAGCCACTGCGTCAGCTGACCCAAGGAGACGATGTAATTGCCGTGGTTGTTGACCGGGGTGCCTCGGGTCACGCGGCTGGGCAGCAGCCTGACCAGAAACGGGGGGATGGGCCTCCACGATCCGGTCGGCGTGAGCACGCGGAACTCATCCTCGGCGGCGGGCACCTTCATGCCGGGGTATTCGCTGACCCATTCGGGCAGGAGCTGCTCGAGCGGCCCTGGTTCGAGCACGGCGCCGGACAGAGAATGAGCGCCGATGGAGGCAGCCTTCTCCAGCAGGCACACGGTTCTCTCCGGAGCCAATTGCTTCAAGCGGATCGCGCAGGCCAAACCGGCCGGACCGCCGCCGACGATGGCGACCTCATAGTCCATGACATCACGCTGAATTTCGCTCATCGACTTCACCTACGGAGCCCCGAGCGGCGCCTCGAATCGCTTCAGTTCACGGGAAAATGGCGCGGTAGTAGACCATAAATGGCCGCCCGCGGCAGCCTGGGCGAATGCGGACCAACAGGCGGACAGACCATGAGGGGATTGCCGTATGCCTACCGCTTTAGGTCAATAGGATCACCATGTTGACAGGCCACGGATGCCGCCAACCAGGATGGCCAACGGATGTTGGGCATGGCACGGGCAGGGACGCCCCCTACTTGCCCAGCCAAAGCGGCTCAGGCTCTCCCAGCCCAAAGCGACTCTGGCTCTCCCAGCCAAGGCGGCTCGCGCGCTCCCAACCCAAGGGGGGCTCGGGCTCTCCCAACCAAGGCCCCGCAGGCTCCCCCAGGGGGCTCAGGCTCTCTCCCAGCCCAGGCGGTACAGGCGGAATTCCCTAGGCAGGCACCTGATACAGGTCGACCGCGATGGCGGTGGCCTCGCCGCCGCCGATGCACAAACTGGCGATTCCGCGCCTCTCGCCGCGGTGCCGCAGCGCGTGTATCAACGTGGTCAGGATTCTCGCGCCGGTGGCGCCGATGGGATGCCCGAGCGCACAGGCGCCGCCGTGGACGTTGACCTTGGCATGCTCCAACCCGAGATCCTTCATGGCGGCCATCGCGACCACCGCGAAGGCTTCGTTCACTTCGAAGAGGTCGACCTCGGAGACATGCCAGTGCAGCCGATCGAGCAGCTTGCGCATGGCGCCCACCGGCGCCAGCGTGAACCATTCCGGCTCGCGGGCGAAGCTGGTGTAGCCCACGACGCGCGCCAGCGGCTTCAATCCCCTCGCCAATGCATAGGATTCGCGCGCTAGGACGACGGCGGCGGCGCCGTCGGAAATGCTGGCCGAGCTCGCCGCCGTGACCGTGCCGTCCTTCTTGAACGCCGGCTTCAGCGTGGGAATCTTCGACGCATCGAGGGTGCCGGGCGTCTCATCGGTGTCGATGCGGGTTTCGCCTTTGCGGGTCTTGGCGATGACCGGCGCGATTTCGGCGCCGAACCGGCCGCCGTCGATCGCGGCCTTCGCACGCCGCACCGATTCGAGGGCAAAATCGTCCTGCAGGCGCCGGCTGAAGTCGTACTTGGCGGACGTGGCCTCCGCGAAGCAGCCCATGAGCTGCCCGTCCCAAGGGCTTTGCAGCCCGTCGAAGAACATGTGGTCCAGCACCTCCTGGTGGCCCATCCGATAGCCCGCCCGGGCCTTGGGGAGCAGATAGGGCGCATTCGTCATGGACTCGAGCCCTCCGGCGACCACGACCTCGGCGGATCCCGCCTTGATCTGATCGCATGCCAGCATCACGGCGCGCATGGCGGAGCCGCACATCTTGTTGAGCGTCGTGGTCGGCGTGCCCGCGGGCAGACCCGCGCCCAGCGAGGCCTGGCGCGCCGGCGCCTGGCCGAGCCCGGCGGACAGCACGCAGCCCATGATCACCTCGTCGACATCCGCGGGCGCCAAGCCGGAATCCGCCAGGGCGGCCTGGATGGCGACGGCTCCCAGCTGGGGCGCGGTGACGGTGGCGAAGACGCCCTGGAAGGCGCCCATGGGGGTGCGGCGCGCCGACAGAATAACGACGGGATCTGTGCTCATGGCGGTGGTCCGTGGCGGGAGAGGGCCGGATTATAGCTCGTCGGCAGCGAGCTGTTCGCCGACGGCCTGGGCGATCAGCTCGCGGCTGCGCTGCCGGGCCTCCTGGGCCTCGAGCACGGCGAGTATTTCGACGCGTACGGGCCGCCGATGCATCATCAGGCCGCCAGGGGGCAGCAGCGCGCGGGTGCCGTGGATGGCCACCACGACCACCGGCATCTTGGACCGCTGGGCCGTAGCAAACGCGCCGCCCAGGAATTTGCGAATGCCGCGGCGCTCATCGAACGTGCCTTCGGGGAAGAAAACCAACGATTGGCCGGTCGCCGCGACGCGCAATACGCGGCGCGCATCGGCAGCGCCTTTGTGCCGGTTGAAGCGCTCCACGAATTCCGAGCCCAACCGGCGCAGCAACAAGCTCGCGAGCGGCACGCGCACCATCTCCCTTTTGATGACGAACGCGAAGTCCGGCGGCAAGGCGGCGATGGCGACCAACCCGTCGATGTAGCTCGCGTGGTTGGCGACCACCACGCACGGGACGGCCGGGAGCCGTTCGCGCCCTAGAACCGTGAACGGGATGCCTGACGCGCGCAGGAAACCGCGCGAAAATACCCCCGCCACGTACCGCCGCCGGCGCGCGCCCGGCACGAACAGATTGATGACCAATGTGGTCACCACCAGCACCGTGAACAGGGCGATGCAATACAGCGCGTACAGGCGCTGCCCCATGGAGGCCGAAGTCGGGATTACAAGCAGCGACGGCTCGAGATCTGTGATCTGGTTCTCCTTATGTTAATAGTTAATTGATACTGTGAGACCGCTCACGCCGACCCGCAAGCACCCCTCGCATACTGAGGGCAGATTACGCGTACCACACCATTTCGTGCGATTACCACGCGGGAACATATGGCGACGGCTTTGAAACGATCGGTTTATACACGTACCTTGGGGAAGGGTGAATCGGCGGCACGCGAAGCTGCGGATCCCGCCTTGCAGCGGTTCCTCGACGCGGTATGGACGGAACGCGGTCTGTCGGCGAACACGCTGGCGGCATACCGCGCCGATCTTACGGCGCTGGCACGCTGGCTCGAAGAGCGCGACAGCGCACTGCTCAGGGCCACCCGCATCGAATTGCTGGGCTTCATCGCGGCGCGCGTGGAGGGCGGCTCGAGGCCGCGATCGACCGCGCGGCAGTTGTCGAGCTTCCGGCGCTTCTTTCGGTTCATGGTGCGCGAAGGGTTGATCGCGGTCGATCCGACCGCGCAGATCGCGATGCCGAAGATCGGCCGATCGCTGCCGAAATCGCTCACGGAAGCCGAGGTCGATTCGCTGCTCGAGGCGCCCACCGTGACCGATCCGCTGGGGCACCGCGACCGCACGATGTTGGAAGTGCTGTACGCGACGGGACTGCGGGTCTCGGAACTCGTCAGCCTGAAGCACAATCAGGTCAATCTGAATCAGGGCGTGATTCGCGTGGTCGGCAAGGGCAACCGCGAGCGCTTGATCCCGCTCGGCGACGAGGCGGTCAAGTGGGTTGAGCAGTTCATGCAGGGTCCGCGCGTGGAGATCCTGCTGGAACGCCAGACCGACTACTTGTTTCCGACACGGCGCGGCGATCGCATGACGCGCCAGGCGTTCTGGCACATCATCAAGCGCTACTCGAAAAAGGCCGGCGTCGACAAGGAATTGTCGCCGCACACGCTGCGACATGCATTTGCCACGCATCTATTGAATCACGGCGCGGACCTGCGCGTGGTCCAGATGCTGTTGGGCCACAGCGACTTGTCGACCACGCAGATTTACACGCACGTCGCGCGTGAACGCCTCAAAGAGCTGCATCAACAGCATCACCCGCGCGGCTGAGCTGCGCGCGGGCCGCCGGCGGGCAAACCCCGGCGCGGCCGGCGGTTTCACCGGGCGCGGCCGCCATCCTCTGATAGAATTTCCTGAACCTCCCCGGCGCGGCGGGGTCAAATCCTAGCGAGTCCGTGGGAGCGCTCCATGTCCAAATTCCTTGCCGTTCTGCTGGTTGCGTTGGGTGCCCTCGGGCCCTTCGCGCTTGCGCCTGCGGCCGACGAGCCGGCCGACCCGCGTGTGGCGCTGCTCAAGCTCCTGCCGGCAGGATCGAAACTCGAGGATTTGCGGGCTTCGCCCATTCCCGGCATTTACGAGTTTTCCCAGGGCGCCGACATAAGCTATCTGACCGCCGACGGCAAGTACTTCATCGACGGCAACCTGTATGACATGCGCAGCCGCGAGAACCTCACCGAGGAGCGGCGCACCAAGGCACGGCTCGCGCTCATCAGTGCGGTGCCCGAATCGCAGATGCTGATCTTCTCGCCGAAAAATCCGCTGTACACCATCACGGTCTTTACGGACGTCGATTGCCAGTACTGCCGCAAACTGCACAGCGAGATGGCGGAACTCAACAAACTGGGGATTCGCGTGCGCTACATGTTCTATCCGCGCACCGGGCCCAATACGGAAAGCTGGCGCAAGGCCGAAGCCGTGTGGTGCGCGCAGGATCGCAACGCGGCGCTGACGCGCGCCAAGGCCGGCGGGGCGATGGACACCAGCAAGACCTGCGGGCCAACGCCGGTGGCGCTCGAGTACGCGCTGGGGCAGAGCATCGGCGTGGAAGGCACGCCCGCCATCGTCACCGAGGGCGGCGACTACATCAACGGCTATATGCCGCCGCAAGAGCTGGTGAAGCAGATCAAGGATCTGCAGGCCGGCAAGAAGGGCTAGGAGCCCGCCGGCTACGCGTTCCCGGGCGGTCTTCGGCTCGCCCCGCCCCGCAATATTCGGACCGGCTGCCCGGAGAGGCTCCTAGCGTTCCAGCAGCTTCATCTTGTCCTTGATGCCTTCCCATTGCTTGGCGTCCGCCGGCGCCTCTTTCTTCTCGCTGATGACGGGCCATTTCTTGGCCAATTCGGCATTCAGCTTCTGGAAGGCTTCCTGCCCGGTGGGAATTTCTTCCTCGGAAAAAATCGCCTCGACCGGGCACTCGGGTTCGCAGAGCGTGCAATCGATGCACTCGTCCGGATCGATCACGAGAAAATTCGGGCCTTCGTGGAAACAGTCGACGGGACAGACTTCCACGCAGTCCATGTATTTGCATTTGATGCAGCTTTCGGTGACCACGAACGCCATGACGTACCCTTCTTCTTGACCAGTTGAACGTGGCGCATATTCTGCCACAGCCCGGGAGCCTGTCTGAGTATTGCTAGGATCTCAACGGGCGCGTGAGCTCGGTAAAGTGATAATCCTCGCGGCCCGCGGCGCGGTCCGCGAAGAATTGGTGCAGCGTGAATTCGCCGCTGGGAAACGCGAGGTCGGCCCAGGGTATTTCCGCTTCACGGTACAAACCGACTTCCAGGCTCTCCGCGCCCGCGCCGAATTGCGGCCTCAGCAACCGGGCGCGGAACATCACATGCACCTGACAGGCGTGGGTCACGTTGGCCACGGCCAACAAGGAGCCGATCTCGACCTCCGCGAGGGCCTCTTCATAGCACTCGCGCGCCGCCGCGTGCTGCATGGTTTCGCCGTTTTCCATGAAGCCTGCGGGCACGGTCCAATAGCCCAGCCGCGGTTCGATGGCGCGGCGGCACAACAAGATTTTGTCCTCCCACTGCGGCACGCAGCCCAAGACCAGCAACGGGTTCTTGTAATGGATCATCCCGCAGTTCGTGCACACGAAACGCGGCCGGTGGTCCCCGGCGGGAATCTTCGAAACGACGGATCCGCCGCAGTTACTGCAGAAATTCAAAGCGTGTCCATGAATAATAGGGTCTGGTGCCCGGAGAGGGCTTGCGGATGATACCAAAATCAATGACTTAGCGTGAATCTACTCCGCTTGGGCAGGGGTCGGTCACAACTTTTTTGCCCGATCCGGGTATCGAACCGGCTTGCGGTCGCCATGGGTCCGCGGCGCGCAGTATAACCGGAGGCGCGGCGAGTTACAGAGTCCCAAGGCGGTCATCCACAATGGCTGGCCGAGCGGCCCAATGTGCAGGCAAATCACCCAGCGGGAAATTCGACCACCCGCCAATAAATATCCAGCAGCGCCGTCGCTTCCAGGAATGCGTTGGCCGGATTGGTTTTGAGAATGTAGCCCGCTACCCCGAGATTATAGGCCTTGACCTTGTCTTCGTCGGCACCGGAAGTGGTCATGATGAACACTATGCTCTTCTTCAGGTCCTCGTCCTTTCTCAGCTCTTTGAGAAACTCGACCCCACCCATGCGTGGCATATTGAGGTCGAGAAGAATCAAGTATGGGCGCGGTAAGCGTTCGCGACCGTTGGTTCCCCGCAAGATATCCAATGCGTCGATGCCGTCGTGCGCGAAGCTGATAGGGTTCGCGATCTTGGCGTTTCTAAACGCCCGTACCAATCCCATGATACAGAGTTCGTCGTCCTCAACGTGCAGCAGCTGGGCGGTTCGCGGCTCAAGCATTCGTCGGCTCCTCGGCATAAACAGTAACGGATGATATCGGCCACCGAAAACGGAACTCGGTCCCCGTGCCGTTTCCTTGAGAGTGTACCGTAATGCGGCAGTTCTGCCGCTCGACCAATTTCTTGACGATGGTGAGCCCCATTCCGGTGCTTTCCACTTCGTCGCGTCGCTTTAGCGTCTGGAACAATTGAAAGATTTTCTCGTGGAATTTGGGCAATATCCCCGGGCCGTCATCGCGGACCATGAATTCCACGAAGTCCCCTACTCGCTTGGCGGACAGGACCACCTCGCCGACCTGTTTATCGTGGTGCTTAATGGCATTGCCAATGAGGTTTCTCAACACCTGTTCCAACTGCGCACTCGCCGTAACAATCACCGGGAGTTCGCCTTCAACGCGAACCTGAATGTGCGCGGGCGGATTCAAGACCTCCATCATACTGGCGAAGATGTCCGACAGCTTAGTTTCGCTGACCGCCGTATCGGTGCGGCCAACGCGTGAAAAGGCGAGCAAATCATCGAGCAGCGTTTCCATGCGGTTGATCCGGCTGCGCATGAGTCCGAGCAGCTTTCGCGACTCGTCCGAGAGATCGTGCAAGTCCTCCTCGAGCCATAAAGCGACGCTTTTGATTCCGCTCAGCGGTGTCTTCAGATCATGTGAGGCGATGTAAGCGAAGTCCTCGAGATCGCGATTGGACCTCTCCAACTCCTGATTCTTGTCTCGAAGAGCAAGCGCCGCAGCATCGCGGGCGAGCAGCTGCTGATACCTTTCCGTGCTATCGCGCGCGATCTTCGATGCGCCGACTATGGTTCCCTGATCGTCGGTGATCGGCGATTCCGTCACCGACACATTCACCAGCTTTCCGTCCTTGCACAGCCGCACCGTCTCCAAATGATTCACCGTCTCTCCCTGCGCAATGCGGCCGAGAATCATCTCCTCTTCCTCGCTGTGATCCGACGGAATGATCCGCCTAATCGACTGGCCGATTATCTCGGACGCCGCATAGCCGAAGAGTTTTTCCGCCCCCGCGTTCCAGCTCGTGACGATTCCGCATAAATCCTTGCCGACGATAGCGTCGTCAGAGGATTCGACAATCGCCGCCAAGCGGCTTCGAGCCTCGTCCAGCAGCTTAAGTTCGCTGATGTCGTTGGAAATAATTGCAACCTGCCGCAGTTCCGGGTCACCGATGCGATAGGCGTGGATATCGTAGAAGCCGCTCAAAGCCCTGGCCTCGTTGAACACATGCGCTGGCTCACCAGTCATTACGATCTTGCCGTAGAGCTCGAACCAATAATCATCTTGTACCGGGTAGATCTCACGCATCCGCTTCCCAACCATATCGTGCATGCCGGTCTGCTTGTAGAAGGCCGGGTTCACCTCCAGGTAGCGGAAGTCTATTGCCTTTCCTTCCGGACTAAATATCACCTCGATGACGCAGAACCCTTCATCCATCGTCGAAAATAGTGTGTGATATCGGAGTTCACTTTTCTGCAATGCCGACTCCACCCGCTTGCGTTCGGTAATGTCGCGCTGCAGTTCGCGGTTGGTTTCCTCCAGTCGCGACGCACCGTCGCGCAACGACAACTCCGAGAGCTTCCGATCGGTAACGTCAATCACCGCTCCATGAAAATACACGGCGCGGCCCGCGCCGTCGGATTCGACCCGCCCCCTCGCCTGCAGCCAGCGGAATGCTCCGTCGCCTTGCCGGACCCGATATTCGATATCGTAGGCGCCGCAGAGCTCAATCGCGCGTTCGAGGGCGTCTGCGACGTCCTTGCGATCCTCCTCATGCACGATCTGTAGATAGGCCGCCACCGGCAGCCCTTCCGCCGCCGCGCCCGCTGCGATCGAGAACATGCGGGCCGTGCATTCGTCGGCAATCAAGCGGTCGCTGGCGAGATGCCAGGTCCAGGTCCCGACCGAGCTGGCTTTGAGCGTCGACTCGAGCCGCGCTTGTGTCACCCGCAGCGACCGTTCGACCCGCTTCAACTGATCGACGTCGGTGCACGTGCCAAACCACTGCACCAAGCGACCCTCTGAATCGTACATCGGCTGGCCGCGGGCGAGAAAGTTGCGGAACGTTCCGTCCACCCCGCGCAACGGAAACTCCATCTCGAACGGCTGCGCGAGCGCGATCGCGTCGCGCCACCTGCTCACCACGGTCGGGAGCACGGCTGGGTCATGCACACTCTGCCATCCCGAGCCTTCCATCTGTTCCGGCGTCGTGCCCGTGTAATCGTGCCAGCGCTGGTTGTACCAGAAGAGGAATCCATCAGCACGGGCCATCCATGCGAGTTGGGGGATGGAGTTGGCCAAGGTCCGAAAACGCTCTTCGCTTTCCCGCACCTCCCGTTCCGCCTGCCTGCGCTCGGTGATGTCCTGTATGGTGATAAAACTGAGAGCGATCTTTCCGTCGTCGTCGTAGATCGGAGACCCGTTGTAGCTGGCAAAGAGCTCGTGAGTTATATCGCACCGGCGCGCCCGTAGCACCTGGTTTTGAACGCGCTCCCCACGAATAACTCGGGATAGCGGCCACTCATCGAGGTGGAGCGCACGCCCGTTCTCATCCCAGCCTTTCCAGGTACTCGGAAAGTCTAGGGTTTTGATGAAGTCTGCGCCGTTCGGTTCGAATCCATGAATGCGCAAAAATGCGGGATTCTGGTAGAACGCGTTTCCCTTGGCATCTATGAGTATCACTCCTTCGGACATGTGTTCCAGCACCGAGAAAAGTTTCTTCTCGCTCACTCGTGCCGTCACCGCTTTTTGCCTTGCCACCAGCACGCTGATCGTTCCGAGGACGAGGAGCGTGCCGATGCTCAATAACACTGCGATGGATCTTCGGTGGGCGACTCCCGCGTAAAGAGGATCGAGCATGAATGGTCGGGCGGCGGGGCTGGCGAATATCCAGATCAGACTTATAGATATGGTGACAACGGAGATTGCCAGAAAGGGCAGAAACCAGTTTGGCAAGCTGGGCTTGTCCACAATATCGCGCTGCCACAGCGCGGCAATTCTGGCAATGAAGATAAGCAGAAATCCCGCACATGAGCGTATCGACATTCCCACGGCGTCAGTCCACCCGTAGGCGCTCTTGAGCCCCACCACGTAGCCGAGCATCGCGAGGAAGGCGATCCCGCCCGCCAGCGTTTTTAAAATGACAGCGGCGGTGGTTGCGGCAGCGGTGTCCGGATGATCCGGCTTGGACATGAGGACTTGCGCGGCGCAAACGAGCAGAAAACCCGCAATTGTATTGCCCGACATTCGTCCAGGATAACGGGCATCGAAGCCAACGAACGGTGCCGCAAACAGCGTATCGATGCCCAGGTTCAGACCGAGCGCATATTCGGCCAATTCGGCGCTCGCAATACAAGTCACGACGACCGCCATTGCCAGCACGACGCCTCGGCGCCGGAGTACCAAGCCCAACTCTCCCACTCCCAATAGAACGAAGATCAATGCGGTATTGAAATGAGTCGGCGCATCAGGAGGCAGTTGAACCAGTATGGGTATGTGCACCCACCATCCGATACAAACCGACACGCCGTTGCAGATGATGAACAGCGCCGTGCCCGCGACAATCCAATCGGCAGTAGAGAAACGACGGAAAGCCTCGTTCAAGGGAGGTCCTTTGGTGACATTCACGTTCGCACTCGTGGATGCGACATGCGCGTATCGGAGGCTATCGAGTGTTATCCAGGGAGCCTACAGTGCGAGAGCCGCCGGGGATGTAGGGAAAACTACCTCAGCGTGCGGCAGGCGTGCGCAAGCGCGCGACAATCGCGTGTTCTGCAGACCGCGTCACACGGGCTTGCGGGGGTACTGGTGCCCGGAGAGGGAATCGAACCCACACCACGTCTTAGGTGACCGGATTTTGAGTCCGGCGCGTCTACCAGTTCCGCCATCCGGGCATGCCAGATCGAGAAGTATATGCGATTGACGCAAGGTAGTATTAGCCGTTTATGCGGCGTACGGACTTCCACTTCGAGCTTCCCCCGGAACTCATCGCGCAGCGGCCCGCGCAGGAGCGCTCCGCCAGCCGGCTGCTGGTGCTTGACGGCGCGACCGGCGCGCTCGAGGACCGCCGGTTCCGGGATGTTCCCGGATTATTGACGCCGAAGGATCTCCTGGTATTCAACGATACGCGGGTGGTGCCGGCGCGCATCCACGGGGTCAAGGACAGCGGCGGGAAAATCGAGATCCTGCTCGAGCGCGTGCTCGATCCGACTACCGCGCTGGTGCAGGCGCGCGCCAGCAAGGGCTTGCGGCCGGCGGCGCGGGTGATGCTTCCCGGCGGCGCCTCGGCGCACATGCTCGGCAGGGAGGGGGACTTGTTTCGCCTGCAATTCTCCTGCGAGGTGTTGCCGTACTTCGAGGCGCACGGCGAGATGCCGCTGCCGCCCTATGTGGACCGGGCGCCGGATGCCGCGGATCGCGAGCGCTATCAGACGGTGTACGCTCGCGAACCCGGCGCGGTGGCGGCGCCCACGGCGGGGCTGCACTTCGACGCGCCGACCTTCGCCGCGCTCGCGGCGCGCGGCGTGCCGCATGCGTCGGTCACGCTGCACGTCGGGGCGGGCACGTTTCAGCCGGTGCGAGTGGCCGACTTGGAGCAGCATGTGATGCACGAGGAATACCTGCGGGTGCCGCAGGCCACCGCCGATGCCATCAACGCGACGCGCGCGGCCGGCGGCCGGGTGGTCGCGGTGGGAACGACGGTGGTGAGAAGCTTGGAAACCGCGGCCGCGGCGGCGGTCGATGCGGCGGCCCTTGATGCGGCGGCGGTCGATGCGGCGGCCCGTGATGCCGCGGCCCGTGATGCGGCGGCCCGTAATGCGGCGGCGCCCGCACGGGCCGCGCCGGTTGGCGGCCCCTGCACGCGGCTCGTTCCCTACCAGGGCGCAACGCGCTTGTTCATCAAGCCCGGTTTTCGATTTCGCGTGGTGGACGCCATGCTCACGAATTTCCATTTGCCCGAGTCGACGCTGCTGATGCTGTGCGCGGCGTTCGTCGGCCGCGAGGCGCTGCTCGGCGCCTACGCACATGCGGTTGCGGCGCGGTATCGTTTTTTCAGCTACGGCGACGCGATGTTTCTGACGCCGATGCCCGCCGCGCTGGAGCGCGCGTGACCCCGATGCGCTTCGAGCTGTTGCGCCAGGACGGCCGCGCGCGGCGCGGGCGCTTGGCGTTCGCGCGCGGCACGGTCGAAACGCCCGCCTTCATGCCCGTGGGCACGTACGGCACGGTGAAGGCCATGACGCCGGAGGATCTCGAGCGCATCGGCGCCGAGATCGTCCTGGGCAACACCTTTCACCTGTATCTGCGCCCGGGTCTCGAGGTGATCGAGGCTCACGGCGGCCTGCATGGCTTCATGCACTGGCACCGGCCGATCTTGACGGACTCGGGCGGGTTCCAGGTTTGGAGTCTGGCCGAGATGCGAAAAATCACGGAGGAGGGCGCGCGCTTTCGCTCGCCGGTCGACGGCGCACCGGTGTTTCTCTCGCCCGAAGAGTCGATGCGCATTCAACGCGCGTTGGGCTCCGATGTGGCCATGAGCTTCGATGAATGCACTCCCTATCCGGCGACCCTAGCCGAGGCGAGGTCGTCCATGGAATTGTCGATGCGCTGGGCGCGGCGCGGTTTCGAGAGCTACTACGCGACCGATCCGCCGGGCACCTTGTTCGGCATCGTGCAGGGCGGGGTTCACGTCGGGCTGCGCCTCGAGTCACTGGCGGCGCTCGAGGCCGTCGGCTTTGCCGGGCTTGCGCTGGGCGGCCTGGCGGTGGGCGAGAGCGTGGCCGAACGCGAGCGCGTGCTGGACGGCTTGGTGCCCCACATGCCAGGGCACAAGCCGCGATATCTGATGGGCGTCGGCAGGCCGGAGGACATCGTCGAGGCCGTGCGGCGCGGCATCGACATGTTCGATTGCGTCATGCCGACGCGTCACGCGCGCAACGCACATTTGTTCACCCGCAGCGGCGTGCTCAATATTCGTAATGCGGTGCACCAGAAAGCCACCGGACCGGTGGACCCGGAATGCGGGTGCTATACCTGCCGGAATTTCAGCCGCAGCTATTTGCGGCATCTGGACAAATGCGGCGAAATCCTCGGAGCCCACCTCAACACCGTCCACAATCTGTACTTCTACCAGCAGCTCATGGCGCAGATCCGCGCGGCGATCGAGGCCGCGCGCTTCGAGGCGTTCGCGCAGGAATTTCATGCTCTTCGGGGCCGTCAGAGCACTTGAGGGTGCCGCCGCGGCAGCCCGGCCCGGGCGCGCTGCGAGGCGCGTTAAGTTTGCCGCCGCCTACTGTATACTACGCGGCTTTGTGTCGCGGCGTCCGCCGCACTAAATGGGTGTAACACTATGGATTTCTTCATTAATTCAGCCCATGCACAGGCTGCCGGCGGCAGCGGCGGCCAGAACATCCTGAGCGCCATGATGCTGCCGGTACTGCTGCTGGTGGTGTTCTATTTCCTGCTCATCCGCCCGCAGAACAAACGCGCCAAGGAGCAGAAGGAAATGATCTCCAAGGTCGCGGCCGGCGATGAGGTGGCCACCACCGGGGGTGTGCTCGGCAAGGTAGTGGAGGTCGGCGAACAATTCCTGACGCTGGAAATCGCGAGCGGAGTGAACATCAAGCTGCAGAAATTTCAAGTCGCGCAGGTGCTGCCGAAGGGCACGGTCAAGAACGCATGATCTCCTATCCGCGATGGAAGATCGCGTTGGTGGCGATCGCGTTGGTCGCCGGGATCCTGCTCGCGCTGCCGAACCTGTTCGGCGAGGAAAGCGCGCTGCAACTCGCGCGCGATCGCGCCGTGGTGACCCCGGGTGACCGGACGGGCGTCGAACAACTCCTCAAGGACAAGGGCGTGGCGCCGGACGGCGCCTTCCTCGACCAGGGCCGCCTGACGCTGCGCTTCGGCAGCAAGCAGGACCAGTTGAAGGCACGCGACCTGATCGCCGAAGCGCGGCCCAATCAGTTCACCATCGCCCTGTCGCAGGCGTCGCGCGTGCCGGACTGGATGCGCGGCCTGGGCTTGAGCCCGCTGAAGCTGGGCTTGGACCTGCGGGGCGGCGTATACCTCGTCTATCAAGTGGATGTGGCAGGGGCGGTCAAGCAGGATCTCGACCGTCACGAGCAGGATTTTCGCGCATCGCTGCGCGGCGCGCGCGTGCCGTATCAGGATGTCCAGGTCGACTACCGCGCCAATCGCGTGCGGGTCCTGTTCAAGGACGCGGACAGCCTCGCCAAGGGCAAGGCGGCGATCGTGGCCGACAACCGCAACATCAACCTGGCCGAGATCAGCGTCGACGGCGCGCCCGCGCTCGAGCTGACGCTGACGCCGCAGGAGATCACGGAGCGCCAGAATTATGCGGTTCAGCAGAACATCGTGATCTTGCGCAACCGCCTGAACAGCCCGGAACTGGCCGTGTCCGAGCCGCAGGTGGCGCGCGAAGGCATCGACCGCATTGCCATCCAGCTGCCGGGACTGCAAAACTCAGCCGAAGTGAAGAAAATTCTTGGCAAGACGGCGACCCTGGAATTTCGCATGGTCGATGAGAACAACAATCCGCTGGACGCGGCGGCCACCGGGCACGTGCCGCTGGGCTCCAAGCTGTACTACTCGCGAGAGAAGCAGCCGGTGCTGCTCAAGCGCGACGTGGTCGTGACCGGCGACCAGCTGACCGACGCCTCCTTCCAGCCGAACACGCAGGATGGCCCGGCGGTTTCCGTGAGTCTCGACAGCCGCGGCGCCTCGAAGATGCTGAAGAACACGCAGGAGAACATCGGCCACTTGATGGCGGTGGTGTTCATCGACCGTTCGCGCGAGAAGAACGCGGCGGGTGAGAATGTCGACCGCACCACCGAGGAGGTCATCAACCGCGCGACCATCCGCGGCGTGTTCAGCAACACCTTCCAGATCACCGGCGTGAATCCCATCGAAGGCCGGGAACTCGCCCTGCTGCTGCGTGCGGGCGGTTTGGCGGCGCCGCTGACCCCGGTGGAGGAGCGCGCCATCGGCCCCACCCTGGGTCAGGACAACATCAACAAGGGCGTGAACGCCATGGTGTTCGGCATGCTGGCGGCCTTCGTCTTCATGGCCGTGTACTACAAGGTCTTCGGCTTGATCGCGGATGTGGTGCTGGCCGCGAACGTGGTTATGCTGACGGCGCTGTTGTCGCTGTTCGGCGCGGCGCTGACGCTGCCCGGCATTGCGGCGGTGGTGTTGACCGTGGGCATGGCGGTCGATGCCAACATCTTGATCTACGAGCGCATCCGCGAAGAATTGCGCAACGGCGTCTCGCCGCGCGCGGCCATCGCGGCGGGATTCGACCGCGCGTTCTCGGCCATCTT
>JBEKYO010000002.1:0-72422 GCA_049510875.1 Steroidobacteraceae bacterium | reverse complement strand
GCGTCTTTACCAGTCCAGGTTTTTATGCGGACTTACACGCGCCTCCCAGGGAAATTTATTTCGCCGGCGCCCCAAGGTCGACGATGCGCGAGCGTTTCTTCTTAGCCTGAATGTCGCCCCCAGGTTTGCCCCCAGCGCCCGACGAATCTCGCCCCCGGAGGATTATAAACTCCAGAAAATACTTTAGAATCAATGGTCGGGGTGACAGGATTTGAACCTGCGACTCCTACGTCCCGAACGTAGTGCTCTACCAGGCTGAGCTACACCCCGAATTCGGCCGCGGATTAGTGCTTGCGTGCCACTGCGAACTTGGCGAGTTCGCTTAAACCTTCTTTGAAAATGGTCTCTGGAAGGGGAGCCAGCGCAGCAAGCGCCTGATCTGCCTCGCTTTGAGCGAGGCGCGCAGTGTACGCAAGCCCCCCCAGGCTTGCAACGGCGCGCGTGATTTCCTCGAGTTGGCCGAGGCCCCCCTGTTCGATGGCGTGCCGGATCATGGCCCGTTGGTCCTCGGTCCCGTGCTGCATGGCAAATATGAGGGGGAGAGTGGGTTTCCCCTCCGCCAGGTCGTCGCCCAGGTGTTTGCCCAGGGTGGCTTCGTCGGCCTGGTAGTCGAGCGCATCGTCCACCAGCTGAAACGCCGTGCCCAGGTGTTTACCATAACGTGCCAATGAGCTCTGGATTTCCAGCGAGGCATCGCTCACCACGGCGCCTATTTGGGCCGCCGCCTGGAACAGCCGCGCCGTCTTGCGATGGATCACGTCGATATAGCGGGTTTCGCTGGTATTGGCGTCGCGGGCGTTCATGAGCTGCAGCACTTCGCCCTCGGCGATGGCATTGGTGGCATCACCCATGATCTGCATGATGGGCATGCGATCGAGGCTCACCATCATCTGAAATGCGCGCGAATACAGGAAATCGCCCACCAGAACGCTCGCCGGATTGCCGAAAACCTCGTTGGCCGTCTCCCTGCCGCGGCGCAGCGAAGAGCCATCGACCACGTCGTCATGCACAAGCGTCGCAGTGTGGATGAACTCGATGACGGCGGCGGCGTCGATGTGCTGTTCGCCTTGATGGCCGCAGGCGCGGGCGGCCAGCAGCACCAACAGAGGCCGTACCCGCTTGCCGCCCGAGTAAATGATGTAGGTTGCGACTTGGTCGACCAGCGCCACCGGGCTGTGCAGCCGGCGCTTGATGACGCGATCGACGGCGTCAAAATCGGCGGTGACCAAATGGCGAATCTGTTCTAGTGTCATGCGGCGCTCGAGGGACTGGAGCATGGTACCGAAGAATTCGCTGCATTGTGGGATGCCATCGAGGCCCAAACCGGGGGCCGGTTTGATTTCCAAGGCATGGAGACATATAATTCACGGCTCTTTTGCGGCCCCACAGGCTGCCCAGCTGGAGTTGAAACCATGTATGCCGTGATCGCCACCGGCGGTAAACAATACCGCGTCCAAGAAGGTGCGGTGGTTCGTATTGAGAAGCTCGACGCGGATCAGGGCGCCAGCGTCGAATTCACTCAGGTGCTGCTGGTGGGCGCCGGAGCCTCAGTGACGATCGGAGCCCCCTACGTGGGCAGCGCCAAGGTGGTTGCCACGGTCGAGAGCCACGGTAAGGGCGACAAGGTGCGAATCGTCAAATTTCGTCGCCGCAAGCACTACAAGCGTGAGAAAACTCATCGGCAGCCGTACACCGATGTGAAGATCACCTCCATCGTCGCTTAACGTTTTTCGCAGGAGACCCTTTCAATGGCACACAAAAAGGCGGGCGGCAGTACTCGAAACGGCCGCGACTCGCACTCTAAGCGGTTGGGCGTCAAGAAGTTCGGCGGCGAAGATGTGCTCGCGGGCAATATCCTGATTCGTCAGCGCGGCACGGTGTACCGCCCCGGCGTCAACGTCGGCATCGGCACGGATCACACCTTGTTCGCCAAAGCCCACGGTAAGGTGGAGTTTCGCGTCAAGGGCGAGAAACAGCACACCTACGTCAACGTCATCGCGAAGTAGGCGTCGATTGCGAGCCCCAAGCGCTCGCCGGTCTGCTGGTGACACAAAAGGGGGGGCAGGAAAACACCTGTCCCCCTTTTGGTTTTTGAAGCTAGGCTGTCCCCATGAAATTCGTCGACGAAGCCAAATTGAAGGTCCAGGCGGGCAACGGGGGACGCGGCTGCGTGAGCTTCCGCCGCGAGAAATTCGTGCCGTTCGGTGGCCCGGATGGCGGCGACGGCGGGTTGGGGGGCAGCGTGTACCTCAAGGCCGTCGAGGGCATGAATACGCTCGCGGACTTTCGCATTTCGCGCACCTACCGGGGTCAAAACGGCGAGGGCGGCAGCGGCAACGACTGCACCGGCCATGGGGGCGATGATGTCTACGTCCCCGTCCCCATCGGCACCGTCATCCAGGACACCGAGACCGGCGAGACGCTGGGCGATCTGACCATCGAAGGCCAGACCCTGCTGGTGGCCAAAGGCGGCAAAGGCGGGTGGGGCAATACCCGCTTCAAGTCGAGCACCAATCGGACGCCCCGCAAGGCCGGACTCGGGCTGCCGGGCGAGAAGCGCGAACTTGCCCTGGAACTGAAACTGATCGCCGACGTCGGTCTCCTCGGCCTGCCCAACGCGGGAAAGTCCACGCTGATTCGCGCCGTCTCCTCGGCGCGGCCCAAAGTGGCGGACTATCCCTTCACCACCCTGTATCCCAACCTCGGGGTGGTGACGGCCGGCCCGGGACGCAGCTTCGTGATGGCCGATATCCCGGGACTGATCGAAGGGGCCGCCGACGGCGCGGGGCTCGGCATACGCTTCCTGAAGCATTTGCAGCGCACTCGCGTGCTGCTGCATCTGGTCGACATCGCGCCGCCCGATCCGGACGCCGATCCGGTGAAGGACGCGCGCACCATCGTCGCCGAGCTGAAGAAATTTGCCGCTGACCTCGCCGCCAAGGAGCGCTGGCTGGTCATCAACAAGATCGATCTGTTGGAGCCAAAGGAAGCCGAGCGCCGAGCGAAGGAGATTGTTCGTCGGTTGCGCTGGAAGGGCAAGGTATTGCTGATCTCGGGGGCCACCGGTGCCGGTACCCCCGAACTCAAACAAGCAGTGATGCGCTATCTGGAAGAGCATCCACGCGCGCCGCGCGCGTCAGCCATCGATGCTCCGTCCGACGAACCGGCGCCGGCACCCGCGGCTGCGCGCCGAAGGGCGCCGTAGCCGAATCAGTTGATGGGCGCGGACGCGTCGTCCGTCGTGAGCAGACCGTCGAGTTGCGCCACGCGGGCAGCCATGAGCTCACGCTGGTCCGATGCGCCGGCCATTTCGCTCAGCCAGAGATCGAGTGCGAGTTCGACCTTCGCCGTAATGTTGAGCCCCGTTGCGCTGGCCCCATGGTCGGCCTGGTCCAGGGAATCTGCGATTTGGATAGACATTTCCAACTCCTTGCTGCTCCGTTATTGCTTCGTCCTAGCTTCGCCCAAAGAAAACCGGCGATCGCAGCCGGTTTAAATTCGACAGTGCGTGCTACGTACTGTCAGGTGCAGGGGGGAAGGGAATTACTTCGCCAGTGCCCGAACCTGCTTGGTGAGGCGGCTCTTGTGGCGCGCCGCCTTATTCCGATGAATGATGCCCTTGTTGACCATGCTGTCGATGATCGGGGTGGCGTGAGCCAGGGCGCTCGTCGCGTCATCGTGCTTGCCCGCTTTGAGCGCGAGCGTGGCCTTCCGAATGGCGCTGCGAAGCTGCGAGGTCAGCGCGTCGTTGCGGGCGCGATGAATGGTCGACTGTCGGGCAGCTTTCTCAGCAGATTTCGTATTCGCCAAGCGTCGGACTCCTAAAACGAGCGGCATAGTCTGGGGATCGGGGGGGCGGTTGTCAATGTCGGGCCTGAATCCTCACGGGAACCTGCCCAAACTTGAGTATAATCCACGGTTTTCGCCATGAAATTAGTCCGCGGACTACATAATCTTGCGCCGCCCGTCCGCGGGCCGGCGGACGGGCGACCCACGGGCCGGCGTCCGGTCGAGGGCCGATTCGCCGATCGCGGCTGTGTGCTGACGGTGGGCAATTACGATGGCGTGCATCTCGGCCATCAGCACATGATTCGGGTCGTGAAGCAGCGTGCCGCCGAATTGCGCTGTCCGTCGACGGTTTTGGTGTTCGAACCGAGTTCCAAGGAATTTATCGATCCTGCCGGCGCCCCGCCGCGACTGACGCGCTGGCGCGAGAAATTCGTCGCGCTGGCGGCGCAAGGCGTCGACCGGCTGGTCACTCTGCGCTTCGACGACGACATGCGCGCCATGTCGCCGCAGTGCTTCGTCGACGAGTTGATCGTCGCGGGATTGGGCGCGCGCCACGTGGTGGTCGGCGATGATTTTCGCTACGGCGCCAACGCCGAGGGAACGATCCACAGCCTGCGGGCGGCGGGCGAATCCTCGGGGTTCGGTGTGGAGCAGGTCGCCGCCTTCGTGGTCGATGGCGTGCGGGTGAGCAGCACCGCCGTGCGCCAGCGGCTGGAGAAGGGCGATTGCGCCGGCGCCGCGCGCCTGTTGGGGCGTCGCTATCGCATGATGGGGCGGGTGGGGTATGGCGAGGCGCTGGGACGGACATTGGGCTTTCCGACGGCCAATCTGCGGCTCATGCGGCGCAAGTCGCCGATATGCGGGATTTTGGCGGCGCGCGTGTATGGTATCGGCGATGCGCCGTTGGCCGCAGTCGCGAGCTTGGGCACGCGGCCGACGGTGGACGGCGTCGAGCCCTTGCTCGAGGCGCATGTGTTCGACTTCGATGGCGACCTGTATGGGCGCGCCATCGAGGTCGAGTTCATCGCGAAATTGCGTGACGAGGTCAAATTCGATTCCTTGGATTCAATGATGGTGCAAATGAAGAACGATGCGGCGCAGGCGCGCGAGCTCTTGTCGAAGGTGGATTGTGGCTGATTATAAAAATACGATTAATCTGCCGAACACGGGCTTTCCGATGAAGGCGGATCTTGCGAATCGCGAGCCCGGCATGCTCGAGCAGTGGGAGCGCACGCGTCTTTATGACAAGATTCGCGCGACGACCAAGGGGCGTCCCACGTTCGTGCTCACCGACGGCCCGCCATATGCAAACGGCGCGCTGCACCTGGGACATGCCGTCAACAAGGTGTTGAAGGACATCATCGTCAAGTCGCGCACCCTGGACGGCTACGATGCGCCGTACGTGCCGGGGTGGGATTGCCACGGGCTACCCATCGAGATGCAGGTGGAGAAGACTCACGGTCGGGTGGGGCAGAAAATCGACGCCAAGGCGTTTCGCGCCGCCTGCCGCGCATACGCGCTCAAACAGGTGGATGGACAGCGCGCCGAGTTCAAGCGTTTGGGCGTGCTCGGCGACTGGGAACATCCGTACATGACGATGATGCCGCGCTTCGAAGCCGAGCAGCTGCGTGCCTTCAGCCTCATCATCAAGAACGGCCATGTGTACAAGGGCTACAAGCCGGTGCACTGGTGTCTGAATTGCCGCTCCGCGTTGGCGGAGGCCGAGGTGGAGTACGAGGACCGGACCTCGCCCAGCGTCTACGTGCGCTTCGAGGTCGCGGACCGCAATAACCTCGCCGAACGCGTGGGACTCGCGCTCACCGACCAGTTGGCCCTGTTCGACAACGTGCCCACGTCGGTCGCCATCTGGACCACGACGCCGTGGACGCTGCCGGCGAATCGTGCCGTGGCGGTGCATCCGCAGTTCGATTACGCGCTGGTCGAATTCAACCTAGGCGGCAACGTGGAGCGGCTGCTGGTCGCGACCGAACTGGTCAAAGCCGTGATGCACACGCTCGGCGCATCGAATTGGACTCTCATCGCGGAGGCCAAGGGCGAGGCGCTCGAATACCTCGTGCTGCAGCATCCCTTCTACGATCGTCAGGTCCCCGTGATCCTCGGCGACCATGTGACGCTCGATGCAGGCACGGGAGCCGTGCATACCGCTCCGGGTCATGGCCTCGACGACTACATCGTGGGCCGACGCTACGACCTGGAGGTCGACAATCCCGTGGGCGGCGACGGACGATTCCTCGAGGGGACGCCGTTCTTCGCGGGCGAACAGGTGTTCGACGCCAATCCGCACATCATCGAGGTGCTGAAGGAGCGCGGCCGATTGCTCAAGGGCGAGCCGTATCATCATTCCTATCCGCACTGCTGGCGCCACAAGACACCGGTGATCTTCCGCGCCACGCCGCAGTGGTTCATCAGCATGGACCAGGCGGGTTTGCGCAAGGGGGCGCTCGAAGCGATTGCGCATGTCGACTGGATGCCGGCCTGGGGCGAACAGCGCATCAGCAGCATGATCGCCGGGCGGCCCGATTGGTGCATCTCGCGTCAGCGCACGTGGGGCGTGCCCATTCCGCTGTTCGTCAATCGGGTGACCGGCGATTTGCACCCGCGGACCGCGGAGTTGATCGAGGAGGTGGCGAAACGGGTCGAACGCGACGGCATCGACGCGTGGTTCGACCTCGATGCCGCGGCGCTGTTGGGCGCCGACGCCGCGCACTATGACAAGGCCACGGACGTGATGGACGTGTGGTTCGACTCGGGCGTGGTGCATCACTGCGTGTCGCAGATGCGCTCCGACGTGACGGTACCCGCCGATTTGTATCTCGAAGGCTCCGACCAACACCGCGGCTGGTTTCACTCATCGCTGCTCACCTCGGTCGCGATGCATGGGCGCGCCCCGTATCGGGCCGTGTTGACGCACGGCTTCACGGTGGATGAGAAGGGCCGCAAGATGTCCAAGTCGGTGGGCAACACGCTCGTGCCGCAGAAATTGACGAGTACGCTGGGCGCCGACGTGGTCCGGTTGTGGATCGCGGCCACCGACTACGCCAACGAAATGAGCGTCTCGGACGAGATCCTGAAGCGCATGGCGGACTCCTATCGCCGCATGCGCAACACGCTGCGCTTCCTGTTGGGGAACATGCACGGCTTCGATCCGGCCGAACACTCCGTGCCGTGGCATGAACTCGTGGCCATCGACCAGTGGGCCATCTCCAAGGCGTTCGTCCTGCAGAACGACGTGGTGACGGCCTACCGGAATTACGAGTTCCACGACATCTATCAGAAAATCCACAATTTCTGCGTCGTCGAACTCGGCGGCTTCTATCTGGACATCATCAAGGACCGCCTGTACACCACCGGGGCTGCGAGCAAGCCGCGCCGCTCGGCGCAGACGGCGATGTACCATGTCGCGGCCGCGATGGTGCGCTGGCTCGCACCCATTTTGAGCTACACCGCCGAGGAAGCCTGGACTTTTCTGCCGGGGCTGCGCAACGATTCGGTGTTTCTCAACACCTGGCATCAGTTCCCGCCGGGTGCCGAGCGCGAATCCGACATCGATTGGCCGGCGCTCATCGCCTTGAAAACGGATGTTGCGCGCGATTTGGAGCGTTTGCGCTCGGCCGGAGAGATCGGCGCCCCGCTCGAGGCCGAGGTGACGGTTCTCGCCCCGGCCGCCCAGGCCGCGCGTTTCGCGGCACTGCAAGATGAGTTGCGGTTCGTACTCATCACCAGCCAGGCGCGCGTGGCCGAGACCGACTCGCCCTCCGAAGGCGGTGTGCCATCGAGCGCCGAGAACGTCTGGATCGAGGTCAAACCCAGCACGCAGCCCAAGTGCGTACGCTGCTGGCATCTGCGCAGCGACGTGGGAAGCGATCCGCGCCATCCGGAACTTTGTGCGCGCTGTGTCGTCAACGTCGATGGACCCGGTGAGGAGCGCCGATTCGCATGAGCACCGTAGAGAACATCACCGTCGTCGAGAAAAGCGGCAACCGCGCCACGGTATGGCTGTTTCTGTCCGCCTTTATCGTGGTGGCGGATCAGCTGTCGAAGGAGTACATCACGCGGCACTTCGGCGAATTCGAGTTCACGAGCGTGCTGCCCATCCTCGACATCACCCGCATGCACAATGTCGGCGCGGCGTTCAGTTTCCTGGCGTCGGCCTCCGGTTGGCAGCGCTGGCTGTTCATTGGCCTCGCGGTGAGTGTGAGCGCCGCCATCGTGGTGTGGTTGTACCGGCTGCCGCGCGGCAGGCATACACTGTTGGCGGCCGGGCTCGCCTTGGTGCTGGGTGGCGCCATCGGCAACGTCATCGACCGTATTCGTCTGGGGCATGTTATCGATTTCATTCACTTTCACTGGGATCGGGCGTATTTTCCAGCATTCAACGTGGCCGATTCGGCGATCACCGTGGGCGCCGCGTGTCTCTTGCTGGATGCACTGCTCGACTCGAGGCATAAATCTTGATGCAAATACTTCTCGCCAACCCGCGTGGATTCTGCGCCGGTGTGGACCGTGCGATCGACATCGTCGAGCGCGCCATCGATCTGTTCGGCGCGCCCATCTTCGTGCGCCACGAAGTCGTCCACAATAAATACGTGGTCGATCGGCTGCGCACCATCGGCGCCGTGTTCGTCGAGGAACTCGAGGAGGTGCCCGACGGCGCCACCGTGATCTTCAGCGCGCACGGCGTGTCGCGCGTGGTCCAAATGGAGGCCCAGCGCCGCAAGCTGAATGTGTTCGACGCCACCTGTCCGCTCGTGACCAAAGTTCACATGGAGGTCACGCGCTATGCGCGCGAGGCGCGCGAGGTGTTCCTCATCGGGCACGCGGGACATCCCGAGGTCGAGGGCACCATCGGGCAGTTCGACACCTCGTTCGGCGGCAGCATCTATCTGGTCGAGACCGTTGAGGACGTGCAGAGTGTCGCGGTGCGAAATCCCGGGCATCTCGCGTTCGTGACGCAGACCACCCTATCGGTGGACGATACCGCCTGCATCGTCGAGGCGTTGAGCACCCGGTTCCCGGGGCTCAAGGCGCCGGTGAAGGAGGACATCTGCTACGCCACCCAGAACCGGCAGGACGCGGTCAAGGACTTGATCGGACGCTGCGACGTGCTGGTGGTGGTCGGTTCAAAGTCCAGTTCCAACTCGAATCGGCTGCGCGAAATGGCCGACAAGGTCGGGATCCCAGGATTCCTGGTCGATGGTCCGGAGTTCCTGCATCGCGAGTGGTTCGACGGCGCGAAGACGGTCGGGGTGACCGCCGGCGCCTCGGCCCCGGAGATCCTGGTACAGGGCGTGATCGCCCAGTTGAAGCAGTGGGGCGGAGTCGTCGTCGACGAATTGAAAGGCCGGGAAGAACACGTGATTTTCGCGCTGCCGAAGACATTGCGCGACGTCACAAAGCGAGTCGGCAGCCTTTCGTCGGATGGCTCGGCGGGGTAGAATGCCGCCCCCTTCGGATATGCCGCAATAGCTCAGTTGGTAGAGCAACGCATTCGTAATGCGTGGGTCAGGGGTTCGAATCCTCTTTGCGGCACCAGACCCCACTTCCAAGAACGTCCATAGACGTCCATAAATGGCTGAAAAATAAGGTGAAAATCAACATATATCCTCCGGAGACGTCCGGCTGAATTCGTTGACAACGTAGTCGTCCGAATCAGTGGCAATTGCGTTTTCATCTAGCCAACTTGCGACGCCGCGCCCGCGCCGCTGCTAGTCTCCCTAGGGTCTCACCCTAAGACGCTTGCCGATGTAGGTGATTTCGGTTGTCTGATCACGCAATAGCTGCGTAAATTCATCGACGGGCAGCGGCCTCTTGAAATAAAAGCCCTGCAATTCGTCGCAGGCGTGCAAGCGCAGCTGTTCGGCTTGTTCCTTCGTTTCCACCCCCTGAGCAACCACCGTTAAGCTCAAGGATTTGCCCATGGCAATGATGGCATCCGCCAACCCCGTGTCTTCCTTAGTGCCGACGAAATCGCGCATGAACGAACGGTCAATTTTGATCGTATCCAAGGGGAATCGCTGCAGCATGGCGAGAGAGGAATAGCCGGTTCCAAAATCATCCACGGCGATGCGAACGCCTAAGGCTTTGAGGCCCGTCAGAATCCGCAGCGTGTTCTCGACGTCATGGATCAGTAGACTTTCGTTAAGCTCGAGCTCCAGCAGGTGCGGATCCATGCCGGTCTCGGCGACGATCGACGCCACATCGGTGAATAGGTTCTCGTCCAAGAACTGACGTGCCGTAAGATTGACGGCGATGCTCAGGGCGGGCAGCCCTTGTTTCTGCCATTCCACACTCTGTAAGCATACCGTTTTAAGCACCCACTTGCCGATCGGGATGATAAGTCCCGTCTCTTCGGCGACCGGAATGAATTGCATGGGTGCCACGGTCCCCAAGTCCGGATGCTTCCAGCGCAGAAGCGCCTCCATGCCAGTAATCTTGCCACGGGCAATTTCCCGCTTCGCTTGATAGTGAAGGCAAAACTCATTGCGCTCGAGCGCGTGCCGCAGGCTCGATTCTAAGGTTAGCCGCTCAAGGGAATTGGCATTGAGCTTCTCCGAATAGAACTGAAAGTTGTTTTTTCCCTCTGCTTTCGCCTGATACATTGCAATATCCGCATTTTTGGTCAACGTCTGCTCATCCTGACCATCTTGCGGGTAGGTGCTGATGCCGATACTCGCCGTGACCCGAAACTCCTGCCCCATCAGGGCAAAGGGTCTGGCGACGGCGGCAAGAATCTTCTTGCCGACGATAGAAGCGTATTTTTCATCCGCCAATTCCGGTAGCAGCACGACGAATTCGTCTCCGCCCAGGCGTGCGACCGTGTCGCTCTCCCGTACGCATCCCTTGAGACGGGCGGCGACCTCCTTTAGCAGCTGATCTCCCGCCTCATGCCCAAGCGTGTCATTGATCTGCTTAAAGCGGTCAAGGTCTAGAAACGCGACCGCCAGGCGTCTCTCGTAGCGGTGGGCTTCGCTGATGCTCTGACCCAAGAGTTTGCTGAATAGGCTGCGGTTGGGAAGGCCCGTGAGACCATCGTGGTAGGCCAGGTATTCCACGCGCTCAGCATGTTCTAGTTTGGTTTCGCTCTCGCGCCGCCGGCCTTGCACCAGCTGCCAGCTCATGCGGCCCAAAAGACCCGTGAGCAGTACCACCAGGACGCTGCCAACAGTCGCCCATCCCATGTACACACGCCACTGCCGATGCGCGCCGGCCATCTGCTCATCCACCGAAAGGCCAACCAGAACAGCCATAGGAAAGCCGTAGAGTTCGCGCGCGCTGGTCCAGCGCCGCACTCCATCCCATCTATTGGTGGTCACGGCAGCGTCCGTGCTGTCGTCGTCAGCGTCCGCCACCGCGGACGCATAGTCGGTCGTGTCTCCGGAGAACAGAGAATCTCCCGTGCGCCTCACCCGAAAGACGCCGTCGGCGCCCAAGAAGCCGAGCACGCCATGCTCGCCCAACTTCGCCGCCTCATAGCCGCTGACGAAGTAATCCGCGCCGATCGCTACGATCACCACGCCGTCAAACGCTCCCGTCGAATCATTCAACCTGCGGCTAAATTGTAATTGCGCTTCACCGGTGGGACCGCGCGGTATCCGTCCGATAAAGAATACGTCGCTGTCGCGTTGCTTGCGGAAGGCGTCCTGATCGGCGATGGACCGCTCTTGAATTGTGCGGGTACTCTCCTCGATGACACCTTTCGCGTCGGCAATGCTGACGGTGAACAGCAGATCCGGCGGCAACAATCCTCTGCGTTTAAGATCTGCGAGAGTATGTCCGCCCGCAACACGTCCGGGCCAGAATTTCACGAGATTTAAGGTTTGATCGATCTGGCCCAATGCCCGCACCACTTGGGCTTCGTACGTGCCCAGGAGTTCCCGGCTGGAAACGGCCGCGGCATGTTCGGCGTCGGCACGGCGAACTTTAAGAACGCTTAAGGTAGTTCCCCAGATGACCGTCAACAAAACATGGCAATAAGCGGGAACAGAATCTGCGGTTCCGTCACCCGACCCAATCTGCGATGCAATGCATCCTTGAATGGCACGTAGGTTTCCTTGCACTGTCGGGTGAGACAGCCAATGAATCATGGGGGCAGCGCCTCGATCTCATTCGCTGGGAGACTAACTTAACAAATGCCGGATTCAGGTACTGTGCGCCAGCCGCCAGTTGGGGGAGCGGGGCCGGCACGCTGACATCCAAGGTGCGGAGTTTTCCCTACACGCATAACGATCGGTGGCGCACGCCACGAATCGATTCGAGCGGATAGGATCACAGCCTGTCTTCTTGTGTCACTACGGACTTCCGCCATGCAGATTGAGACCACTCCCGCGATGCCATGGCGCAGGCCCAGCGACCTGTATGCCATTATTCTTGTTGCGTTACTGTCGTATCCCGCCGTGGCAAGCGCTGCTGCCGAAGTTCCCGACGCGTCGATGTTTTCGTTCAGCGGCTTTGGAACGTTGGGAGTTGTCCATTCCAGCGACGACGACGCGGACTTTAGGTCCACAATTTTCAAACCGAACGGCGCCGGTTATAGCCACGACTGGAGCCCCGATGTCGATACTCTGATCGGCGCACAAGTCATCGCCAATTTCGCGCCACGGCTCTCGGCGATGCTACAAGTGATCTCTCAGCAGACCTACGACAACACCTATGCGCCGCATGTTGAGTGGGCGAATATCAAATATGAGCTCACGCCGGACGCGAGCGTCCGCATTGGGCGGACCGTGCTGGCGAGTTTTCTGGTGTCCGATACGCGCAATCTGGGATACGCCAATCCGTGGGTACGGCCGCCGGTCGAGGTCTACAGCCTGGTGCCCATCGACAGCAGCGACGGTATTGATGCGAGCTACCGGTGGCATATTGGAGATTCGGTGCAAACGTTTGTGGGAACCTATGGTGCGACCACGTCGAAACAAACTACGGGTGGTAACGCGGACGCGCGGCGCCAATGGAACATCTCCGATACCGTCGAGTATGGCGCGGCGACGCTACGTATTGCGTATCAGCGAGCCAACTTGACGCTGGACGGACTTGACACATTTTTCAGTGCCTTCGGCCACTTTGGGCCGCAGGGCATTGCGCTCGAAACCAAGTATGATCCCTACCGCAAGCCCCTCGAGTTCATCGGGATTGGCGCCATGTATAACCCGCCTGACTGGTTCGTAACAGGAGAGTGGGGAACCCAGCAATTGCATTCCGCGATCGGGGAGAGCACCGCCTGGTATGTGAGCGGCGGTTATCGCGTGGCGAAGTTCACTCCATATCTGACCTACGGCACGCTGAAGGCGAACAGCAATACGTCCGATCCAGGCCTAAACGTGTCGGCGTTACCCCCGTACTTGACGGGGCCCGCCATGGGTCTCAACGCGGCGCTCAACGCGATTCTCGGATCGATCCCGGTTCAGAACACGACTTCCGCGGGCCTGCGGTGGGATTTCATGAAGAATGTGGACCTCAAACTGCAATACGACCGCACCCGCCTGGGCGAAGGATCCCCGGGTCTGCTTACGAACTTACAGCCGGGCTTTCAGTCGGGAAGCACCCTGGATCTCGTCAGTATCGCCATTGATTTCGTGTGGTAAGGGTCTCGCGTATGACCCGCATCAATCGCTTCGGACAGTGTGCTCTCTTCAGCGTGGCGATATTTCTTGTGCTCGGCGGAACGATAAGAGCCGATGTGGTTGCCGTGGTGTCATCGAAAAATCCGGTTACGTCACTGAGCCACGCCCAAGTGGCGGATATCTTTTTAGGTAAGTCCGTCCGATTTCCCGATGGAACGTTGGCCGTGCCGATCGACCAGGCGGAAGGTTCGCCGGCGCGCGATGAGTTTTACGCGACATTTACCGGCAAATCGCCGGTGCAGATCAAATCGCATTGGACGAAGATCATATTCACAGGGCGCGGGCAACCACCGAAGGCCGTAGCAAACAGCACCGAAGTCAAACAATTGCTTGCAGCAAACTCTCAAGCGATCAGCTACATCGAGCGCAGCGCCGTCGATAGCAGCGTCAAAATACTGGTTCAACCTTAGGCGCACCTAAAAGTTTTGCTGACACTGTGAACTGAAGGACAATTCTGCCACGCACCGTGCCAATCCGTCCAGCAATGGCGGTCAGCCGCTAAACCTGCGATATCGGGGATGCAACACGTTAACTGATGCTCGATAAGGAACTCATGCCCTTTGTAGATACATTGCGTCGCGGATTGCGTCCGGTCGCACGGCCGCAGGTTCTGTTTCCCCTCATCGCGGTGTTCACGCTCGCCCTGATCTGGGCCATGACTTTCAGTGTCATCAGAGTGAAGGATGTAGCCGCCGCACACGCCGCAGCTGCATCGACCAGCGTCCTCCTGAGTGCCTACGAGGCTCAGGTCGTGCGCAACTTGCGTGAGATCGATCTGACGCTGAACCTCGTTAGATTCTGGCCCCAGCGGGCCCCTGGCCACACGCTCGCGGATCTCAAAGAGAAGGGATTGTTGCCGCCGGATCTGCTGTTCGTCGTCAGCATTGCCGACGCTAACGGCACCATCGTGGATAGCACGCGTCCGATCGGCAAACGGAATGTGGTCGATCAGGATATCTTTCGGAAACAACGCGAGAGCGATGCGTTGGTCGTTGGACAGCTGCCGCTGGGTCCAACGGGCGATGCGAAATTGCCGTTCAGCCGCAGGCTCAACACCTCGAATGGCGCGTTTGACGGGGTCGTGATCGTCAGCGTCGACGCGGCGTATTTCGTGAGTGGCTACGATGCTTCGAAGCTCGGCGAACACGGCGTCTTGAGCCTGATCGGCACCGACGGTGTCTCTCAAGTCAGGCGCACGGGAGAGGCCGTGTTCTCCGGCGAGAGGATCGACTATGCCGACGCGGTGCAGGACGCCGACGCCACCGAAACGGACGCTGCAATCTCGATAAGCCCCTGGGACGGAACGCGGCGCTGGATGAGCGCACGCGAACTCTACGGCTTTCCGTTGGCCGTGCTCGCCGGCCTTTCAGTGGATGAGCAAATGGGCCCCGCACAGGCCCAAACGCGTGCGTACCTGGGGTGGGCGGCTTTGGCAAGCGCCGTGGTCGTGGTACTCGCGGCGTTATTGGGCCGGATGAGCTGGCACCTCGAGCAGAGGCGAGAGATGTTCAGACTCATGGCGGAAAGCACCAGCGCGATTCCGTTCACATTGAATCTCACGCACAGCTGCTTTACCTATATCGGTGCGCAGGGCATCGCCGACTCCGGCATCCCAGAATCCCAATGGAAGGTGCCAGGTGCTTTGGATATCGTCGTGCCTCGTGAAACGAATCCGGAGATTCGGCAACGCTTCGATGATTGCAAGATCGGCTTGTTCGAATTCGTGACGCCGCTGTCCCACGGCAACGCTCGCCGCACCGAAGTGCGCTGGACTGGAACCTGCGAGACGGTAAAGGGTGCGAAATATCTGCGGGGTCTCATGCTCGATGTCACCGAGCTGCGGCGCCTCGGGCGCGAACTCGCTGCGGCGCAAAAGCTCGAATCCGTGGGCCGACTGGCGGCGGGCGTCGCGCACGAGATCAACACGCCGGTTCAGTTCGTCTCCGATAATGTGCAGTTCGTGCGCACCTCAATGACTGATGTGGCTACGGTGATTCGCGCCTACCGGGATCTTAAAAGTGCAGCCAAATCGGCGAGTGATGTGGCTGGGGCGGTGCAGCTCGCCGAGGACGCCGAGAAGGTCGCTGACCTTGACTACATTCTGGAAAGCGCGCCCCAGGCGCTCGACAGCTCCATCGAAGGCCTGGGGCGGATCGCGACCATTGTGCGCTCGATGAAAGAATTCGCCCATCCGGACCAAGCACAAAAGACCCTTGGCGATTTGAATCAAGCGATTCGTAGCACCCTCGTCATTGCGCACAACGAATACAAGTTTGTCGCGGAGCTTTGCACCGAGTTCGCCGATCTGCCGCCCATCTCGTGCTATCTCGGCGAGATCAATCAGGTGGTGCTCATCTTGCTCGTGAACGCATCGCATGCGATAGCCGATGTCGTCAAGGACACGGGCAATCTCGGGAAACTAGTGGTGCGCACGCGCCTCGACGGCGATTGGGTTGAGATTTCGATTGGGGATACGGGTACCGGCATACCCGAAGCGGCACGCAATAAAATCTTCGACCCCTTCTTCACCACCAAAGAAGTCGGCAAAGGGACCGGGCAAGGACTCGCCATTGCACACAGCGTCATAGTGAAAAAACATGGCGGTACGCTGCGGTTCGAGACGGAATGCGGCAAAGGCACGACATTTTTCATTCGGCTCCCGATCGATGCACCGCCCGCCAGTGCGATACCGATTGCAGCTTGAGATCGTGAAAACCGTAAGGCAATCAACTAGAGACGGCGCGTGCGCTTGGCAAGTCGAGAACTCCTTGCTGCCAGGATAGTCGCCGCCTCCCGCCCTTCGGTGTAAGTGGGGCACCGATCAGTCGGGCTCGCTGATGTCGAGATCTGAAGTGCGTCCCTGCGGGTCCACGCTGTACACCACCACGCGCCGCCCGTTGGCAAAGTCGGCGAGATATTCCGAGCGCTCGTCGTCCCCGAGCGGGCTGCGTGCAACGAGACTCAGGGTCTTCAGGTCGCCGAGTTCCTCGAGAGTGCTGCGGTACGCTGCCGGGACATCCGGCAGGAAGCCGCCGCGAACATGTGGCAGATCCGCCGCCGTCAATCGACCCGCACGTCCGACTCGAAGCAGCCGCTCCAGCTCCACGCGGCGCGCGGGCTCGGTGTCGCCGATCGGCGTGCGTGCCGGCAGGGCGAGTCGGTCGCTGAGCACAGCGGCAACGTGCCTTGCGATGCGGGCCGGATCGCCTTCCGCCAGATTGGTGAGCACGACGATGCTGAGGTCGTCACCCAGATAGCGCGAGATGTAGGTCTCGAACCCCTGCGAGCCGCCGCTGTGCGACTCCACCGTCTGGCCGGCGAGCGTCTCGACTTTCCAGCCGAAGCCATACGGGTAGGCCCTGCCGCTGTTAAGGCGCACGGGGGTGAACACGGTGCGCCATGATTTCGCGGAAAGAATCTTGCCTTCGCGCAGTCCGCGGTCCCAGGCGATCATGTCGCTGATGGACAGGTACAGTGATCCATCGGCGGTTTTGTTGTTCTCTGGCGCCATCCATTCCTGATTGGCGAGCTGGCCATCGCGCAGTCGATAACCGGCGGCGCGATGCATGACGATGTCCGCGTCGTCGATTTCGCGCGCGCTCTTCATGCCGAGAGGACGAAAGACTCGCTCACCGAGCACGTCGCTGTAATGGCGCCCAACCACCCGTCCGATGATGGCGCCGAGCAGCAGATAGCCCGGGTTGCTGTAGCTAAAACGCTCACCGGGCGGGAATTCCAGCTTCGACGCGCAGACCATCTTCACCAGTTCCTGCTCGGTATATGAGCGGCGCATGTCGGCGGGTAAGGCCTCCGTCCTGTAGTCAGGGATCCCCGCGGTATGCGTGAGCAGGTGGCGGATCCGAATGGCACTCCAATCCGGCGGCGCCTCCGGCAGATATCGAGTCACAGGATCGTCCAGAGACAGGCGTCCATCTTCCACCAACAGCATCACGGCCGCGGCCGTGAACTGCTTGCCCACGGAGCCCGATTGAAAAACCGTATCGACGGTCACCGGCACGCTGTGCTCGACGTTTGCGTAGCCGAAGCCTTGGGCGAGCACGACCCGACCGTGATCCACAATCGCGATCGCGAGACCCGGGATTCGCTCGACGCGCATCTCGGCTCGTACCACTGCCGCTGCACGCGCGAGCCTTGCAGCATCCGTCGCCTCGGCACCGGCGCCGGCGAGACTTGCACACGACAGCACGGCGGCGATCCCAAGGGCTCGTGCATACATTGTCTTTGATGTCATGCGGGCCACCTTGTTAGACATGTGTTTAATTAAGAATTATACTCAGCGAAGGGCGCTTGCACGGCGGAGATTGCACAGCCTGTGGGGATGCCAACGATGGGCGGGCAAAGGTCTTCAGCGTTCATCGCCATCTTGCTCGGTGCCGTGATCTCGGGTGGAATATCGGCGCAAGTTCCGATTTCCGGCGATCCCGGCATCAAACCGGGCGCGGGATTCGGCCCGCACCGCCCGCTCTCGCAGGAATTGACGACCAGCGCGGGTGCCTCTCTGCGTGTGGTTGCCGTCGGCAGCCTTGCACTCTGCGCCTCGGGCGACAGCCTGAGACCGTTCGATCCAGAGTTGCTCGCGCTGCTGGGCGGCGGCGTCGACGCGCGGGTGGCAAACACCGCCACCGTCGGAGACCTGGAAACTTCCCTCATCGATGCCTCGACGTTCGAGGGGTATCCCTACCCATGGGGAACCGCGGCCACCCCTATGGCGCTGGTTTCGGCCGCGACGACCTTTCGGCCGCACAGCCAGGCACTGAATGCCGGAAGTGCGCCGGCCCGGCCGGGAATCAGCGCGATGAGATTAACGCGTTCGATCGATTTGAATGAACTGCGATCCTGTTGATCGATAGTCAAGGAGAAATCTGTGCTGCATTTATCGAGACGTCGCGTGCTTCGTCACCTTACGACGCTGAGCGCCGCGCTATTGTGGGGCGGCGGCGCGCTGAAAGCGGGTCGCGCCTCGGCGCGCGCCGCCGACGCTCTGTGGGCTCATGATGCAGTGGGCCTGCGCGTCTCGCGCGGGCCATGGCCGGTTCCCGACAACCTGCTCCCGGGCGTCCGGTTCGAGAGCATCCGCATCCGGATGGACGATGGCGCGCGCCTCGCCGCGCTTCTATATCTGCCCGTACGCGTCGGCCGCGGAGTGCCGGCCCTGCTGCATACGGTGCCTTATCGGCACTCGCCCGACATGGGCACCTATCTGCCCATGGGTTATTACTCACAGCATGGCTACGCGGAAATCTATGTGGATGTGCGCGGGACCGGCGGGTCGGAGGGGTTGCCCCTCGACGAGTATTCGGTGCAGGAGCATGCCGACACGGTCCGAATAATCGAGTGGCTGGCGAAGCAACGCTGGTCGAACGGCGCGGTCGGCATGTTCGGCACCTCCTATTCGGCATTCAATGCAGTGCAGATCGCCGCCGAGTTCCACCCGCCCGCGCTGAAGGCGATCTTCGCGCTGTGCGGGACCGACGATCGCTATACAGACGACATCCATCATCCGGGCGGCATCATGCTGATGGAGGATAATTCGTGGGCGCTCGGCATGATCACGAGCAATGCATCGCCCGGCGCCCCCGATTTCGACCTGGAAAGCCGCGCCGCCCTCGACCGCTGGAACACGCCCCCGTGGCTGCAGGTCTACCTGCACCACCAATTGGACGGTCCGCACTGGCGGCGCGGTTCGCTCGCGCCTGATTACAGCCGTCTGAAGACGCCGGCCTTTCTGGGCGGCGGCTACCTCGACATGTATCAGAATTTCGTGCCGCGGATCATGCGCAATTCGCCTGCCGTTACCTGCGGCATCATGGGTCCCTGGCATCACAGCATGACGTGGCCGGGCCCAGTCCTCGATTGGGATGCTCTGCGGCTGCGCTGGTTCGACCACTGGCTCAAAGGCAAGGACACCGGACTGCTGGCTGAGCCGCGCCTGTCGTTTTATCTTCCGGAGTGGAAACGCAGGGCGTTTCGCGAGGCCGGCTCTCTGCCCGGCGAGTGGCGGCATCTCGATGCGTTTCCCGACACGGTGTTTCAACCGCCGGATCGGCTCTATTTGCGGCCCACGCCGGAATTGCCGCGATCGGCGGCGCTGTCGGCGGACCCTGCGCCGGGCAGAGGGGGTGAATTGAACCAACTTGCCGGCACTCCCTCCGCCCTGACGCTTCGCTACCACCCGGCCCGCGGTGGTTCGACCGATTCATTCGGGCCCGACAGCGACGAAGGCTACTACGGCATCGATGCCCGCGAGGAGAACGTCTGGGGGCTGGCATTCGACACGCCCCCACTCAAGGGGCCGGTCGAGATTTTCGGTTTCGCGCAGGCTCATTTATACGTGTCGGCCACGGCACCGGTCGCCAATTGGATGGTCCAGCTGTACGACCTCGCACCGGACGGCACGTCGAATCTGGTCACGCGGGGTTTCCTGAACGGAACCCATCGCCACTCTCACACCCATCCCGAACCGCTGATTCCGAACGAGATCTATGCCATCGATGTTCAGTTGATGTGCGCCGGCTACCGCTATTCGGCGGGGCATGTGATCCGGGCGGTCGTGACCAATGCCGAGTTCCCGGTGGTTTGGCCGTCGCCATACCCGATGACGACCACGTTGTACACCGGAGGCGACCAGCCGTCGTTCATCGCGTTGCCCGTGCTGCCGGCCCTCAAATACCTGGAGCGCCGCCTGCCGATACTGTCGGATGCGGCCGAGCCGGGCAAGACGTGGCGCTCCGGAGACGGCATGACGGGTTACCAGCTGACCCGCGATCTGATTTCAGGCGAGACGACGGCGCACTATCAAATGGGCCCCGACGAGCTCTGGTGCCGCGTCAATGACAATGATCCGGCGCGGGCGTCCATGCAGCTGTCGACGAAGGTGGTACATACGCCGGAAGGGGCCGCGCGCCGTATCGAAGCGCACGCGGAAGGCTCGCTCAGCAGCACCGTCGACACCTTCGTGATGGACATCGAGTGCACGCTGCTGGAAAACGATCGCGTGGTGCGCAAAAAGCGCTGGCAGGACTCGGTCAAGCGGGAGCTTGTTTGAGAGTCCCGCGATCGCCCTTGGCGGCGGCGCCTCCACGTGTGCGCATCCGCTGGTGCATCTTCGGGATCCCGCGGACGGCCATGCACAAGGCGCGCCCGGCGGCGGGCTCGCAGCCTGGCCGAATTTGCCGCCAGGCTTCAAGTCGATTTCGCACTCGATGGTGCGGTAGGGTGGTCCTACCTGGGGACACGGTACCCATTTTATTCCGGAGACATAGGTACCTATGTGCCCGGTAGGACCTCGTCCAGCGAAGTCTGACGAATCCGGTCGAGTTGACTGCTACGGCGTCGAGGCGTGCAATTGGTGCTGGCGTCACTGAATTCGGTGACAAGACAACAAGCAACCTTGGGGACAACCAATGAGCGCGATATCGAAGTGGGTAATTGGGATAGCGTTGCTGGCCGGCGCGGCTTATGGACAAGTGCCGTCGGGGAACGACACCAGCGACGTAAACGGCAATACGGGAATGGGAACCGGAGCGCTCGGCGGGCCAACCCCGGCGAACCTAACCGGCTCCGAGAACACCGCCTCGGGGGCTAATGCGCTCAACTCCAACACGACCGGCTCCAACAACACCGCCGCCGGGGCTTATGCGCTGAATGTCAACACGACCGGTGCCAGCAACACCGCCTCCGGGTACCTAGCGCTCAGCTCCAACACGACCGGTGGCGACAACACCGCCTCGGGAGCTGGGGCGCTCAACTTCAACTCGACCGGCAACGACAACACCGCGTCCGGATTCGAAGCGCTCCTCTTCAACACTACCGGCGCCGGCAACACCGCCTCCGGATTCGAAGCGCTCCGGGCCAACACGACCGGCGAAGACAACACCGCGTCCGGGTTCGAAGCGCTCCTCTCCAACACGACCGGCACCAACAACACCGCCTCCGGGCTCGAAGCGCTCAGCAACAACGTGTCCGGCGAAAACAACACCGCCTCGGGGGCTGGGGCGCTCGAGGCCAACACGACCGGCACTGACAACACCGCCTCGGGGGGTGAGGCGCTCGAGGACAACACGACCGGCAACGACAACACTGCCTCGGGGGTTCGGGCGCTCGAGGCCAACACGACCGGCAGCAAGAACATTGCCGTGGGATTTCAAGCGGGCCTCAACCTGACGACCGGCAGCAATAACATCGAAATCGGCAACGAAGGTGCGGCGGGCGACAGCAAGGTGATCAAGATCGGCACCGAGGGCACCCAGGAAGAGACGTTCATCGCCGGCATCGTGGACACCAAGGTCACCGGCTCGGAGGTCGTCATCACCTCATCCGGGCAACTCGGCGTCAAAGCTTCGTCCGAGCGCTATAAAACCGACATTGCACCCATCGGATCAAGATCGGAGGAACTGCGGGATCTGCGGCCCGTGTCATTCCACTTGAAGGCCGAGCCCGAGGGTGAAGTGCAATACGGGCTGATCGCCGAGGAGGTGGCCAAGGTTTATCCCGAACTGGTGATCCGCGACAAAAACGGCCACATCGACGGTGTGCGCTATGACGAGCTTGCGCCGATGCTGCTCAATGAAATGCAGCAGCAGTCCGCAAAGATCGCCCAGGAGCACACCACGGTCGCTACGCTGGTCGCGCAACATGAGGCGGATGTTACGCAGATCGAGCAGCAAGCCGCGAAGATCGCATCGCTCGAGGGAAAGCTCGCCGAGGTGGACGATATGAAACAGCAGCTGTCAGCGGTAATCCACGAACTAAAGGCGCGGGACAATTTCGTCGCGCAACGGTAGGTATTTGATCAGGTTGTATCTCTTCTTCATGCGGCTGAGGGAGCCCTTCAAAAAGCGGCTGAGGGAGCCCTTCAAAAAAGTACTGGCGGCGTCTAAAGATTGGTCCGACGAACCCTCGTTGGCGTGCGGTAAAGCGGACGCTGATGAGGGACGGCTCAAGGTCGGCTTGCGACTTTGCCGGTTGAGCCGGCAATCGGGGCCGAGCCGCGAACAGTGGTCGAACGTCGAGCGGCGACGAATCGATCGTCGGCCACCGGCGCCCGGTATAGCGACGTCAAACACCGCTACGGACCGGGGGTCCCGACGTGCTCGTCGGCGACCGCCATGTTTCTCGGGCGGGGGGAATTCGTCGCTCAGTTCGACTTGGTCCAGCGAAGTCTTTTGATGTCTTGGGGCAGGAACAGGGGGCCGAGTTGCAATATATATCGCCCGTACTCTCCACGCGCGTCAAGCGATCATTTCCACGTATATGTCGAGAAAGAAGTCACGTTGGTTTTCCGGCAGTCTTGTCCCCATTGCCGGCGCGCATCGACCGGCGGAGTTTGCGCTTGCCAAGGACGTTAACCGCCAACCACAGTGGTTAACCGCCAACGACAGTGCAATTAGCTGTAGGTCAAGGGACCAGCTCTGGCGGCGCAAATAGAGACGGTCCAGGCGTTCGCTCGATCGCGCCCCGCGGCCGGCCAAGCGCCGGTTGCCTACCAAATCCTCCCGCGCGCGAACAGAGCGCCGATGGCGCGGATTCCGATGGCGATGAGGTCCGGCCCCAGACCCGTGCCGTAGGCGCCGTGCTCGCCGGCACCGCTCAGAAGGTGATCTACCAGATTCATTCCCGGCAGTGCCGATCGCGCCGCGTGCGGGAGTTGAATTCGCAGCAGCGCGTCCCCGACTGCCTCGGGAGTGGGGCCATGGTGTCGGCGATTTTCAAGGTCCGACCACATGCGCAGTGCCTTCTCGACCGCGTCCGGGTCCAAAAAGGAGACGGGCGCGTGGCAGTACTGGCACTGGCTGGAGTGCTCGAGATCGATGGGCGCTCCGCACTCCGAGCAGCGTATCTGTCGCACCTGCGAGCGCACCCGCTGCAATTCCACCGGAGTCAGGCTGCGGACGAATTGCTTCTCCCGCAGGAACTGGAAGAAAGGCGTGAATCGTCCGTCGCCCCGCCGGCAGCGGAAATACGTGAACCGGCCGGCCTTGCACAGATCGAAGCCGAGCTCGAGCGCTTCGCTGCAACGTGGACAATCCAGACGGGCGGCGACGGGACGACGGGCGTCATCCAGGTGGGCATGGATTTCCCGGAACAATTCCATGACCGCGCCGGGCGCGAGTTCGACGCTACCGAGGTGATCGAACCAGATTCCGGCGCAGGTGAAGCATAGTTCGACCCGCACGGCGCCATGGTAGTTGTGTTCGAGATCCCGGGCCTGCATCTGCTCGCGGCAGTTCGGGCAGGCTATGGTCGGCAGCGCATCACTGGTGGACATGGATCCCTAAAGGCAGGAAATGGAGGGGTCGCGGCACGAGCGAAGAATAGACTACTCTGGTGCAGTGCGCACGCGGGTGCAAGTCCCGCCCACGGGCTGACGCTAATCTGCGATACGTGCAGGATGCGACGGCGGCTGAGGGCATCGCCCAGGAGGCGTTCGTGAAGGTGTGCCGCGCACTGCAATCGTTCCGTCTTGAAAAAAATGGCGACAGATCACCCGGTATTATATTATAACTATAACAATAAAATGATCGTGCGCCGTAATCATTGTGCGCTGCAACTGCGGCGTTGAAAGGGGATGAGATGACTCATGATGACTTGCTGTCCTGGTTCACGCGATCGTTACTGCCGATTGCCGCCGCCTCGGCCCTCGGGCTGCATGCGGGGGGAGCGCGCGCGGACGACGCCGGTGCATCCGCGTCGGCCGACACCGAGGTGTTGGAAACCATTACCGTCACCGCGCGAAAGCGCGACGAATCGCTGGCCACCGTGCCGGTCAGCATCACCGTGTTCACCGGCGAGGCCCTGCAGGACTACAACATCCAGTCCTTTACCGACTACGCCACGAAGACACCCAACGTGTCCTTCAGCTACGGCGGCGGTCCCACCGGCATCTCGGATGCCCGGACGGTGGCCATCCGCGGCATTACCGGCCAGAACCTGTACGGGACGGCCGGTGCGACGGGCTTTTATATCGACGACACGCCGGTGCCGGGTTCGGTCGACCCGCGGGTGCTCGACATCGACAACATCGAGGTCCTGAAGGGTCCGCAGGGCACGCTGTTCGGTGAAAGCTCGCTCGGCGGCAATGTCCGCCTCATCACCAAGAAGCCCAATCTGGAGAAGGACGAATTCAGCTTCACGACCCAGGCCGGGGTCACCTCCGGTGGCGGCAGCGCGGATGGCGGGGTGAGCGTCATCGGCAATCTCGTGCTCGCACCGGACAAGCTGGCCGTGCGTAGCGTGCTGTTTTTCAATCATGACGCGGGTTATCTCACGCGCACCTTCCCCACCAATCCGGACAGCCCGGGCGTCGCCGATGCCTCGCTCTCGGTGCCCCGCACCAGCGTGGGCAACCAGGGGGCCGTGGGTACCTTCGGCGGGTCGCTGGCGGCGCTCCTGAAATTGACGGACAATTTCGACGCCACGCTGCGCGTTATGTTCCAGAACACCGCCGACCATGGGTTTCCGGCGACCTTTGCGCCGTTGCCCGAGTTTACTCCCGAGTACACGCTGAACCGGGCCTTCGATGTTCAGCCGCACGCCTCCGACGTCTGGGCATTGCCGTCGCTCGATCTGAAATACACCGGCCAGGGGTGGTCCTTCGTCTCCTCCAGCAGCTTCTTTTATCGCCACACGCAGGACGTCGAGGACTCCACCTACGGCACGCAGCAGGTCCTGGTGAACTACTACCAGGTGGCCGGCCTGCCCAACCAGCCCTATCTCTGGGACGGCGAGCACTTCCACGACCAAATCACCGAGGAAATGCGGGTGGCATTCGACCCCGTGCACAACTTGAGCGGCACGATCGGTGCCTTCTACTCCCAGACGCACACCAAGTTCTACATTCCGCCGACCTATGCCACGGGTCTGGTGGCGGCCACGGTCGATAACACCGTTGCCGGCCCTTGGCCGAACGATGAAATCTGGACGCAGACGAATCCGGCCATCCAGAAGGACAAGTCGATATTCGGCGAGCTTTACTACAAGTTTCTGGACCAGTTCACGCTGACCGCCGGCGCTCGGCGGTACTGGCTCTCGCAGGAAACCGACTTCACGGCCGACGGCTTCATGAACTTCGGGGCGACGCTGAGCGACCCGCAGCACAACAGCGAGTCCGGCACCGACCCCAAGGTGGGGATCTCCTACCAGGCCACGGAGGACACCATGGTGTATGCGTCCGCGTCCAAGGGGTTCCGCGCCGGCGGTGCCCAGGCCTACGCGCCGTTTTGCTCCTTGGCGGGTCTGCCGGTGACCGATATCACTCAGTTGAAGTCGGATACGCTATGGAGCTACGAGCTCGGCACCAAGGTGCAACTGCCGCACCCGGGCCTGCTGTTCTCCGCGGCCGCGTTCCACATCGACTGGAAGAACCTGCAGCAGCAGGTCGCACTTCCCTGCGGCTACTACTTCGACATCAACGGCGACGCCGCGACCATCAACGGCGCCGAAATCGAGCTCAACGGCCACGTGACGAGATCGTTTCAGATACACTTCGGCGCGGGCTATGAAAAAACCAAGATCACCGATCCGGGTGCGCTCGGCCTCTCCGGCATCGGCATCGAATCGGGGTCGCGCATTCTGGGAACCCCGGCCTGGAGCGCCTCGCTCGGCGGCGTGTACACCCAGACGCTCACCAGCACCATCGACGGGTTCGTTTCCGCCGACTACAGCTACACCGGCGACAGCGTCGCTCTGCTCAATGGGGGTTACGGCGCGGAGGCCACGCGGCCGGCCTATTCGCTGGCGAATCTGCGCTTCGGCATTGACCACCAGCAATCGGAGGTCTCGCTCAACGTGCACAACCTGACCAACGCCAAGCCCAACCTCGGGGACATCGGCTATGTGGGCTACGCGCAGTACCAAAACTATGCGGCCGGGACTATCATTCCGCAGGTAGCCACTCTCCAGCCGCTCACGGTGATACTGCAGTACAAGCAGAGCTTCTGATTCCCGCTATGGATGCATCACAAGTACTCTCGCACATCCACTGGCTCGCCGTCGCGGTGGCAGCCGTCGTCGGGTTTCCGATCGGCGCCCTCTGGTACGGCCCCTTGTTCGGGAAGGCGTGGATGGGCGCTACGGGAATCACCAAGGAGCGCGCGCGGCGCGCGAACATGGCGAAGATCTACCTGGTGACTCTGGCGCTGAATCTGTTGATCGCCACCAGCCTCGCGATGTTCATCGGCGCCGACGCGACACTGCAGGACGGGCTGTTCGCCGGCTTCATGGCCGGGTTCACCTATGTCGCCGCGGCGTTCGGGATTACCTACCTGTTCGAGTTTCGTCCCTTTGCGCTGTGGGCCGTCAACGCGGGCTATCAGGTCATCGTTTTCAGCGTGATGGGCGCGATTCTCGGCGCCTGGCACTGAGCCGCCGCCGGTTGCCGGCGGATTGGAACCACTACGGGGGAGGCTCGTTGCGCATGAGATTTCTCGCTTTGTATTTCTTGGTGTCGCTTGCCGGGATCGAATCGGCGCGGTGCGCGGACGCCCCCTTTAGCCCCGACACGGCTCGCGCCGAAGTTGCGCCCTTGCTGGCGGAGATGGGCGCGGCGGCCAACGCCCATGACATCGACCGTCACGTCGGATTTTACGCGCATGACCCGTCGGTGATCCTCATTGTCGACGGCGAGGCAATTACCGGTTGGGATGCCGTGCGCGCCAAACAGGCCGAGTGGTGGAGGAACGGTAAAACCGACGTGGTGTACACCCTCAAGGGCAAGCCGGACTTTCGCGTACCCGCCCCCGGGCTGGTGGTGACGACCCTGTTCATGACTTCGCACCGCACCCTGCCCAGCGGCGCGGTGAGTGACGGCGCATTCGCCGTTTCCTCCCTCTGGCAGAAGCGCCCGGAGGGCTGGAGAGTGATTTACTCGCACGAATCCAGCACCAAGCGGCGCGATTAGCTCCCAAGGGGGATCTCAGGATCTCCCGTGCGTATGCCGGTGATGCGAATCCGGGTAATGCACGTGCTCGTGATCGAGGGGGTCGTGCACATGTGGATGGGAATGGGGCTCGGTCCCGTCCCAGCCGGGTGGGTGATCGTGGCGGTGATGCGCATCGTGCACATGCGCATGTTCGTGCTCGATCCGGTCGTGATGATGCATGTGCCCGTGGCGCTCGCTCAAGTGCAGCCAGATGCCCGCGGCCATCAAGAATCCGGCGGCCAGCAACGATCCCGTCAAGGGGGCGCCGAGCGCCACGGCCAGCGCCGCGCCGATGAACGGGGCCAAGGAGAAGTACGCGCTGGTCCGCGCCGTGCCGAGATTGCGCAGCGCCAACACGAACAAGGTCAGGCTGAGCCCGTAACCCACGAACCCGAGGACGCCCGCTTCGACGGCCCGGGCGGGGGGCGGCAGGTGCGCACCCGCCCCCAGGGCGAGCGCAACGCTGAGGGGGCCGGCAATCAACCCTTTGGCGCAGGCCACCGCCATCGCATCGTGCAGCGCCACCTTGCGCGTGAGATTGTTGTCGATTCCCCAGGCCAGACAGGCGCCAGCGATCGCGAGCGGCGCCATCAGACCGCTGCCGCGAACCTGCGGGCCCAGCGACAACACCGCTCCCCCCCCGACGACCAACGCCATTCCGAACGCGATGCGCCGGTCGAAGTTCTCTTTGAACACGAACCACGCCAGCAGGGCGGTGAACACGCCCTCGAGATTCAAGATGAGCGACGCGGTCGCCGCGTCGGTGCCTTGCAGGCCCACCATCAGCAGGTAGGGACCCAACGCTCCCCCGCAGGCGATCGCCGCGAGCAGCCATAGCGCCTCCACGCCGCGCGGCCGGGTGATGCCGGCGCCTCCCCCGGCCGCCGCCCGCAGCAGCAACACGGCGAGCAAGCCCAGGCCCGACCCGGCATACATCAAGCCCGCCAGCAGCAGCGGCGCTATGCTGCCCACCAGCCCCTTCGCCAGGGGCGTGCTGAGGCCGAACAGCACGGCGGCGCCCAGCGCCGCCGCGATGCCGCGGTCCAGCGTCCCGGGTTTTCTACCGGATGTCACGGTGGTGAAACGCACTACAGGTACTTTGTGACGTCCTGAAACTCTTTGATCAACGCCCGGAATTCGCGGGGGAGTGCCTCGGAGGTCTCTTCCATACAGTGATTGATGTGATCCTTGATCAATTCCTTCTTGGCGTTGCCGATGGCTTTTTCCACGGCATGCAGTTGCTGCGCCAGATCCAGGCAGGGTCGGCCGGCTTCCAGCATTTCGATCACCGCCGCCAGATGACCTTGAGCACGCTTCAGTCGCGAGCCTATCTGGGGGAATTTATGCATGGGAGTATCCTATCCCCCTAGACAGGATATTGGAAGAGGCATAGCATCGCGCCGCGCTCGGGAATTTGACTGCAATCGACCTGCCTTTGGGGATACGTCATGCCGATACACGACCACCAGCCTTCATCACGGGGCCGCGCATTTCTATGGGGCGGCATCGGCCTCGGGGCGCTGTTCCTGGCGGCCGTCCTTACCCATGGATTCGGCTTGCTGGGCGGACCGGCCAAGGGGGCGGGGGAGCCCGCCCTCATGACGCGCCAGGGGGACAAGATCCTCGTGCCCGCGGATTCGGCACTGCGCGCCCGCTTGAGCGTGATGCCGGCCTCAGTGCAGATGGTCAGCGCGAAGTTGGTGCTGCCCGCCGTGGTCGAATCGGATCCGGCGCGGACCGCCGTCGTGCTCACCCCGCTCGCCGGCCGCTTGATCGCCCTCAAGGCCGCCTTGGGCGACCGCGTGACGCGCGGCCAGGTGCTGGCGGTGATCGATTCGCCGGATCTGGGACAAGCCTACGACGATGACGACAAAGCCGCGGACACCCTCAAGCTCACCCAGAAGAACCTGGAGCGCCAGGCAGCGCAAAACACCCTGGGCGTCGCATCGGACCGCGACCTCGACCAGGCCCGGAGCGATCACGCGCAGGCCGCGGCCGAATATGCCCGCACGCAGGCGCGCCTGGCCATGCTTGGCGTACCGCTCGAGAAGCGGCCCGCGTCGCGCCTGCTGACCGTGACCGCGCCGGTGACGGGCAGCGTGACCACGCTCACGGTGGCTCCGGGCACTCTCATCAACGACCCGACACAACCGATGATGACCGTCGCCGATCTCAGCACCGTGTGGGTGACGGCGCTGGTTCCCGAGAAGGACGTGGCGGCCGTCGCCAAGGATCAGGAGGCGGAGGTCAGTCTCGTGGCCTATCCCGACCGGGTGTTGCACGGCAAGGTGTTGTTCGTCTCCGATGTGATCGAGACCGATTCGCGCCGCGACAAAATCCGCATCGCTTTCCCGAACAGCGACTATGCGCTCAGGCCCAACATGTTTGCCACCGTGGTGCTCACGGGGCCGGCGCGCTCGCAGGTGGTGCTGCCGAGTTCGGCGCTGCTCATGAATAACGATCGAACCAGCGTGTTCGTCGCCACGGCGCCCTGGACCTTCGAGCGCCGCACGGTCGATCCGCAGCTCGAGGAAGGTCCGTTGGTGGCCATTCGGTCCGGCGTGACGGCCGGTGAACAGGTGGTCGTGAAGGGCGGAATCCTGCTCAATGATTGATCAATTCGTCGGCTTCTGCCTGCACCGGCGCGCCGCCATCATCATTTTGGCCGTGCTGCTGGCGGGATACGGCGTCTACGCCTGGGAGACGCTGTCGGTCGAGGCGTATCCGGAGCTCGGCGATGTCGCGGCGCAGGTGACCACGCAGATTCCGGGGCTCGCCGCCGAGGAAGTGGAGCAGCTCATCACGGTGCCGCTCGAGCGGGAAATCAACGGGACACCCGGGTTGTTGCTCATGCGCTCCTCGAGCACGTTCGGCCTGTCCCTGATCACCGTCCTGTTCCGCGACGGCTACGAGGACTATTGGGCGCGGCAGCGCTTGACCGAGCGTATCAACCAAGCGGTGCTGCCGGCGGGGGCGACCCCCTCGCTCGATCCGGTGGCGGGGCCGGGCGGGGAGATCTACCGCTACACCCTCGAGTCCGACACGAAGAACCTGCAGGAACTGTCGGAGATCCAGCGCTGGATCGTGATTCCCGCCCTGAAATCGGTGCACGGGGTGGTGGATGACACCAATTTCGGCGGCTTCACGACCGAATATCAGCTCGACCTCGACCCCAAGCAGCTCGAGCACTACGCCCTCGGCATTACCGATGTCATCAATGCCATCAACAACAACAATACCAACGCGGGCGGCGGACGCGTGTCCCGCGGCGACCAGAGCTACGTCATCCGCGGGGTCGGACTGATTCATACGCTCGCCGAGATCGGCTCGATCGTGGTCACGCAAGTGGGCGGAACTCCGGTCCTGGTGCGCGACCTGGGCCGCACCACCCTCAGTCATCAGGAGCGCGAGGGCATTCTCGGCAAGGACCGAAATCCCGACACCATCGAAGGCATCGTGTTGATGCTGAAATATCAGAACCCCTCGCAGACGCTGCGCGGCGTCCACGCCAAGGTGGCGGAACTGAACGCCAAATTGGCCGGCGCCGGGGTGCGCATCGTGCCCTACATCGACCGCGACGATCTGGTCAGCGCGACCATTCACAAGGTCGGACAAACCATCCTCGAGGGCATCACGCTGGTTTTCTTGATCCTGATCCTCTTCCTCGGCAGCCCGCGCAGCGCCTTCGTCGTGGCGGTGAGCATTCCGCTCGCCCTGGTATCGGTATTCTCGCTGCTCAATCTGACTCACGTGTCGGCCAATCTTCTCTCGCTCGGCGCCATCGATTTCGGCATTCTGGTCGACGGCGCCATCGTGGTGACCGAAGCGGTGCTGCGCCGGCGCGAGGCAATGCCCACCGAGGAGCTGAGCGAGAGCGAGGCCAAGGCGGCGACGCTGCAGGTGACGCGCCCGATTTTCTTCGCCAGCCTCATCATCATCACGGCCTATTTGCCGCTGTTCTCATTCGAGCGGGCGGAGTCGAAGCTGTTCACGCCGATGGCCTATACCATGGGCTACGCGCTGTTCGGAGCCCTGTTGACCGCACTGGCGCTGGTGCCGGGCCTTGCCTATCTGGCCTTCCGCAATCCCGGCCGGGTCTACCACAACCGCTGGCTCGAGCGCCTGACGGTGTGGTACGACCGCGTCCTGGGGGCCTGCCTCGATCAACCGCGGATCATCTACGGCGTGGTGATTTTTGCGCTGCTGGCGGTCGTCGGCCTCGGGGCCACCGTCGGCCGCGATTTCCTGCCGGATCTGGATGAAGGGGCGCTCTGGCTGCAGGTGCAGATGCCCACCGGCCTGGCCTTGAACAAGGCGAGCGATATGGCGAGCGACCTGCGCCGGGCCATTCTGAAGTATCCCGAGGTGTCCTACGTGGTTACGCAGACCGGCCGCAACGATGATGGTACCGATCCCTGGACCATGTCTCATATCGAAGCGCCGGTGGGGCTCAAACCCTACGACACCTGGCCGGCCGGCGAGTCGAAGAAACAATTCGTGGACCGGCTGGCCTCGGGTCTCACCAAGGACCTGCCCGGCTACTCGATCGGCATCAGTCAGCCCATCATCGACGGCGTCAACGACATGATCGGCGGTGCCCACAGTCCCCTGGTGGCCAAGATCTACGGCGATGACCTGGAGCAGCTGCGCAGCATCGGCAATCGGATCGTCGAGGTCCTGTACTCCATTCAGGGGACCTCCAGCGCCTCGCTTTTCCAAGAGCCGCCGATCCCGCACATGGAGATCCAGCTGGACCACGAGAAGGCCGCGCGCTACGGCGTGAACATGACCGACGTGCAGAACGTCATTCAGACGGGAGTCGGCCAGGCGCCGGTGTCGACGGTCTACGTCGGGGAGCGGACCTATCCCCTGACGGTGCGCTACACCCAGGATGACCGCAATTCGCCCGAGGCACTCGGCAACCTGTTGGTCAATACCTCGAGCGGCGTGCAGGTGCCGCTATCCCAGCTCGCCGACATTCGTGTGCGCTCGGGCGAGAGCACCGTCACGCGTGAAAATGGCCAGCGCAACCTCACGATCCGCATCGACAACCGCGACCGCGATCTGACTTCGTATCTCGAGGAAGCGCAGCGAAAAATAGCCGCTCAAGTGCATTTCGACCGGGCGAAGGTGCGCCTGGAATGGGGCGGCCAGTTCGAAAACCAGCGCCGCGCCGAGGCGCGGCTGCTGGTGATCCTGGCCCTGGTGATGGGAATGATGCTGATCTTTCTCACCGTCGGCATCAAATCCTTCCGGCAGGCGGTGTTGATTCTGGGCGTGGTGCCGCTCGCCACCCTGGGCGGACTGATCTCGCTGCACCTCACCGGCCAAAATCTCAATGTGGCGAGCGGCGTCGGCTTCATCGCTCTCTTTGGCGTGGCGGTGCAAAATGGCATCATCATGGTGTCGAATCTCAATCGCATGCGAAAGTCCGGGCTGGAGTTGCACGAGGCGATCATGACGGGCGCGACCGAGCGGTTGCGGCCCGTGCTGATGACCGCCACCGTGGCCACCCTCGGCATGCTGCCCGCCGCCATCCACACGGGCGTGGGCAGCGACGTGCAGCGTGGGATTGCGACCGTGGTGGTGGGGGGATTGGCGATCTCCACGGTCCTGACCCTGTTCGTGCTGCCCTCGATGTACCACGTCATCGAGCATTGGGCCGAGCAGCGCCATGGCCAAGCCCGGTGGGGCCGATGATCGCCTCCCGTCTTGGCGCCGGCGTGATCGCGCCCTGCGCAGCCTGCGTGGCTCTAGCGGCCCTGGCGGCCCTCACGGCCTGCGCGGTGGGACCCAATTTCAAACGCCCGGCACCGCCTGCTGCGACCGGCTACGGCAGCGCATCGGCGCCGACAGAAATCGCACCGGCCGCAAGCGCGGGCGGCGGCGTACAAACCTTCGTGGCGGGCATGGACATCCCGAGTCAGTGGTGGAGCCTGTTCCGGTCGCCGCAGCTCGACCATCTCGTCGAGCAGGCGCTGAAGGCGAATCCGACGGTGGGTGCCGCGCAGGCGGCGCTGCGGCAGGCTCACGAGCTGTACTCGGCGCAATGGGCGAGCTTCTTTCCCACCATTCAGGGGGGTGTCGACGGCGACCGCTCGCAGTTCCCCACCGGCACGCTGACCAGCCCGACGGTGGCGCCCACCTCGGTCTATAGCCTGTTTACGGCGCAACTGACCCTGAGCTACACCCCCGATCTATTCGGCGGCACGCGGCGCGCGGTCGAATTGGCGAAGACGCAGGTCGAGAGCAGCCGCTTTCAGCTCGAGGCGACCTACCTAACCTTGAGCAGCAATGTGGTGGTGACGGCGGTGCAAGAAGCTTCGCTTCGCGGCCAGATCGAGGCCACCCGCCGGCTGGTCGAGCTGCAACACGAGTTGACCGACAAAGTGCAGCACCAGCGCTCGCTCGGCACCGCCAGTGACCTGGATGTGCTCGCCCAACAATCGCTGGAAGCGCAAACGGCGCAGACGCTGCCGCCGCTGCAGAAACAGCTGGGTCAAACCCGCGATGCCTTGACCGCCTTGCTCGGTCGGCTGCCTTCGGAGGAGCCGGCCGAAACGTTCCGCCTGGCCGATCTCACGTTGCCCGCCGACCTTCCGGTCAGTCTGCCCTCGAAACTCATCGAGCAGCGTCCCGACGTCCGCCAGGCCGAGGAGAGTCTGCATGCGGCCTCCGCGGCGGTGGGCGTCGCGATCGCCGACATGCTGCCCCAGTTCACGATCAACGGCGATCTGGGATCGAGCGCGTTGAAACTGCAGCAGCTATTCTCCCCCTATACGGGATTTTGGGATGTGGGGGCCTCGCTCACCGAGACGCTGTTCGATGCCGGGGCGCTGCTGCACAAGAAACGCGCGGCGGACGCGGCCCTCGACCAGGCGGCCGCGCAGTATCGAGGAGCGGTCATCCTTGCGTGCCAGAACGTGGCCGATACCCTGCGCGCGCTGCAGGCGGACGGCGATGCGCTGCGCGCCAGCGCGGACGCCGAGCGCGCCGCGAAACGCACCTTCGATCTCGCGCAGCGCCAGCGGGAATTGGGAACGGTTCCGCTGGTCGCGGTGCTGAACGCCGAGCAGGCCTACCGCCAGTCCGAGCTGGCGTTGGTGCAGGCCGAGGCGAATCGTTATTCCGACACGGCCGGGCTGTTTCAGGCGCTCGGCGGCGGATGGTGGAATCGTACCGGGGAGGCTCGCTATGAGCGATATAGTCCGACGGGAGAATAACGGCGGCGTGGCGACCCTCACGCTGAATCGCCCCGACAAACTCAATGCGTTGACGAAGGACATGTTCGAAGCGCTGGAAGAGCACGTGGACGGCATTGCGCGCGAGACCAAGAGAATCGGGCTCGTGGTGCTGCGGGGCGCGGGCGCCCACTTCTCGGCGGGCTACGACATGGAGGAGGTTCTCGAGCACGTAAAAGCGCATGCGAAACCCCATTTTCATTCGGAAGTCATCCAAAAAATCGCGAATTTGCCTCAGCCGGTGATTTCGGCCGTGCAGGGCCACTGCTCGACGGGAGCGTTGGAACTGGCCTTGGCCGCCGACCTCATCGTTGCGTCCGAATCGGCGCGATTCTCCGACGTCTATGCGCGCTGGGGCCTGACGCCCGTTTGGGGCCTGAGCCTGCGGTTGCCGAACCGCATCGGCACCGCCAAGGCGAGCGAAATGATGCTCACCTGCCGAAGTTATTCGGGGCGCCAGGCCGAGTCCATGCAACTCGCCAATTTCTGTTTCCCGGATGACCGCTTCGATGCGGAACTCGCCGCCGTGTGCGCCGACATCCTGAGCAATTCGTGGTTCGCGAACCAGGTGAACAAGCGCGCGTTGATAGAAGTCGACGGCTTGAGCCTGCACGACGCTCACGGATTGGAGATGTTCAAGAACGAAGGCTTGGCCCCGGACGCGGGGCAGCGGGTTGCGGCGTTCTTTGCCAAACCCGCACCGTCCGCCCAGGAGTAGTCTTCGTAGCTCACACAGATTACTCAGGCCGTCCGCCCAGGAGTAGTCTTCGTAGCTCACACAGATTACTCAGGCCGTCCGCCCAGGAGCAGTCTTCGCGGCTCACGCAGATTACTCAGTCAGGCTAGCCACTTTCACGGAGGGATCGGCTAGAATCGGCCGCGGACCGACTGCGCTGGCGGATGACAACCGAGATTCAGGGCCGGAAAAATAGCAATGAACGATGGCTTTCGAATCGCATGGTAGACACCGCCGACTCCCCGCTACTCGACCAGTCCATACTGCTCGAGGCCCTCAAGTCGATTTCGCAGGGCGTGCTGATTACCGGCTGCGACCGCTGCGCCATCTATGCGAACCAGGCGTTTCAGGAGATCTCCGGCTACGCTGATGCGGACGTGCTGGGGCGGACCTGCCGGTTTCTGCAGGGAGCGGACACCGATCCGCTCACGGTTGCCGCGATCCGGATCGCTCTCGATTCCGGCCAGACCTTCGCCGGCGAAATACTCAACTACAAAAAGTCGGGCGCGCCCTTCTGGAACGACCTGTCCATCACGCCGATCCGCGCCCGGAACGGCGGCGTGACGCATTTCGTCGGCATTACTCGCGACGTGACGGCGCGACGCAGCGCCGAGACAGCGCTGGTGAGCGCCGAACAACGGTATCGCCTGCTGTTCGACCACGCTCAGGCCGGCATCGTGCTGCACGGCCACGGCACGGAAGTCGTCTATGCCAACGCCATGGCATCGACCATCCTGGGTGTCGATCAGTTGCTGATGGTCGGCGCGATCACCACGGATCCGCATTGGCGGTTCGTGCGCGAGGACGGCTCGCTGATGCCGGTCGATGAGTACCCGGTCTCGCGTGCGTTGGCGACCCGTCGCGTCGTCGCCAGTCTGGTGGTGGGCGTGCGCCGCCTCGCCGATCGTCACCCCGTGTGGGTGATGTGCAATGCCTATCCGATCTTCGACGACCAGGGCGAGCTTCGGTACGTGATCGTGAGCTTCGTCGACGTCACCGAGCTGAAACAGACCGAACGTGCGTTGCAGAAATCGGAGGAACGGCTGCGGCTCGTACTGCGGGGCGCCAACGATGCCGCCTGGGATTGGGACCTTGCGACCAACGAACATCATTATTCGCCGCGCTGGTGGCAGATGCTTGGCTATGCCGAGAATGAAATCGCCGGCGATGCGCACCTGTGGAAAAGCCTGCTGCACCCCGAAGATCTGGCGCGGGCGAGCGAGATCGTCGAGCAGGCGCTGTCGAGCTCGGGCACGGATTATGAACACGAATTTCGCCTGCGGCACAAGGAAGGACACTATGTGCCGGTGCTGTCGCGCGCGTTCATCCTGCGCGATTACAATCAACGCCCCATCCGCATATCGGGTACCAACACCGACATCACCGAGCGCAACCGCGTCAACGATGCGCTCCGGCAGAGCGAAGCGCGGCTGCGCGCGTTCGTCGAAGCGTCCCCGTTTCCGACCATGCTGTCGGACGAGAGCGGCAATTTGCGCTACTTCAACCCGGCGTGCGTTCGCACCTTTGGCTACCAGTTGGCCGAGGTGCCCAACGTGGGCACCTGGCGCGCGCGCGCGTACCCCGATCCGCGCTACCGCCGGTGGGTCACGACCACTTGGAACCGGCGGCTCAGCCGATCCGTGCAGGCGGGCCGTCCGTTCGAGCCGTTCGAAGTCGTGGTTCGCTGCAAGGATGGCACCGACCGGACGGTGCTCGCATCCGCCATCGGCCTGACGGGGGACGCCGCCGGCACGCGCTTGAACGTATTGCTCGACGTCACCGAGCAGCGGCGGCTCGAGCGCGGCATCATCGAGGCCGCGAGCCGCGAACAACGGCGGCTCGGGATGGATCTTCACGATGGGCTCGGCCAGGAGCTAACCGGGCTGTCGCTCTCGCTCACGGGCCTGTCGCGGCGCGTGCGCAACGGCAGCTACGCGGGGATCGAGGAGGAGCTCGACAGCCTGGCCTCGCTCGCCGGCCACTGCATCGCGACCACTCGCGCCATCGCGCATGGACTCTCGCCCGTCGAGCCGGGGTGCGACGGCTTGGAACGGGCGCTGCTGCGGCTGTCGGGCCGGGGAACCATCGGCGCCATGAAGGTGAAGATCAACCTGAGCGGATTCGCGCATCGCGATCTCGAACAGGCGGTGGGAGACGCCATTTACCGGATCGTGCAGGAGGCGCTCACAAACGCCGCGCGGCACAGCGGCGCCACCCAGGCCCTGATCGAGGCCCACTGCCTGGGGTCGACGATGAACGTGGCGGTGAGCGATAACGGCTGCGGCCTGTCCGCCACGGCGCGAACGCAGGGGCTCGGGCTCAACATCATGCGCTACCGGGCGCACGCCATCGGCGGCCACATGGATATCGAGAGTCCGGAAACGGGCGGGACCATCGTCAAGTGCCGATTTCCGATCCCGGGCGGCGGTCTGGCGCCTCGCATTGGAAGCGCGTGAAGCGTGCCCGCCGGCGCGCCCCGGGAGGGGGCGCGTGAACGTGTAGTAGAATCCCGGAATGATCAAATTTCTGTCGCGCCTGCCGATGTGGGCGCTGTATGCGTTCTCCACGCTGCTCTATGTTCTCGCCTATTACGTAGTTCGGCATCGCCAACGGGTCATCGACGACCAGCTCGCCCAGGTGTTTCCGGCGATGAGCGCGGCGCAGCGCGCGGCGATTCACAAGCGGTTTCTGAAGAATTTTTGCGACGTCCTCGTGGAGGTGCTCAAGTCGCTCTCGATGAGCGCCGCGGACATGACGGCCCGCGTCCGTGTTCAGAATATCGCCCTGGTGCGCGAATATCTGGATGCTGGCAAGTCCGTCATGCTGGTGACTTCGCACCTGTGCAATTGGGAATGGCTGCTGCATGGCGTCGCGCTGCAATTGGGTTATCCGCTCGATGCGGCCTACAAGCCGCTGCACGATCAATGGGCGGAGCGCCTGATGTTCGGCGTGCGCTCGCGGTTCGGCGCGCGCCTCATCCCGGCCAAGGATCTGCTCGCGGATTTCTTGCGCCGCCGCGGCGTGATTCGCGCACTCGCCATGAACGCCGATCAGGCGCCGATGTCCACCGACAAGCGCTATTGGACCCGGTTCCTCGGCCAAGACACCGCCTTTTACATCGGCGCCGAGCAGATCGCGCGGGCGACGCGCCTGCCCATCATGTACCTGGTGATGCGGCGGGTGACGCGCGGCCATTACGAAGTCGAACTGCGGCAGTTGTGGGACGGCCGCGAGAGCCTGCAGCCGAATGCCATTACCGAACGCTACGCGCGCGCCTGTGAATTCGACGTGCTCAAGAGTCCTGCAGACTGGCTGTGGTCGTACCGCCGCTGGCGGCTGCAAAAGCCCCTGTACGGCGCCGGGTGACCGCAGCCGCCGGGGGGCACACTCAAGCAGGCTCCTTGCCGTCCTTCGCCCGCAGTTTCTCCTCCAGGTGCTTGGCGAGCTCGGCGATGGTCGGATGGTCGAACAGCTCCGTCAGGTCGATGAGGCCCGGAAAGTCGCGGTCGATGTTTTCGTGGATTTCGATGAGCTTGAGCGAGCTGGCGCCGATCTCGAACAAATTGTCGTGCACGTTGATGCGCTTGCCGGGCAGGGCGCTCTCGCAGATCGATTGCAGCCGATTCTCGAGATCCGAACCGCTCACCTGCGCGCCGCCGCCGGCCTCGCGCAACGCCTTGAGTTCGGCGAGGTCGGCATCGAATTCGCCGTCCAGGTGGGCCTGTTCCAGCAGATGCCGCTGGACCTTGCCGCTGGTGGTCTTCGGAATGCGCTTGACCGGAATGACCTGCGCCACCTCCAGGCCGGTGTGTTCGTTGATGAGCCGGCCCACCGCGACCGCGATGGGCAGGAAATCGCTCATGGCGCCCCGGTGCAGCACGAATACCACCAGCTCCTCGCCCTGAGTGCCCGGCTTCGCGATCCCCGCCGCCGCCACCTTGTTGAGGTCGATGCCCGCAACCCGGGTCGCGATGTTCTCGAGATCGTGCGGGTAGTAATTCATGCCGTTGATGAAGATGATTTCCTTGGCCCGCCCGGTGATGTACAAGGCGCCTTCGTGAAGCACTCCGAGATCGCCGGTGTCCACCCAGCCTTCGGCGTCGATGACGCGGGCGGTCTCCTCGGGATCGCCGAAATAGCCGCGCGTCACCGAGGGGCCGCTGATCAGAATGTGGCCCACGCGCTCCTCCGGCAGCGGTGCCCGGTCGTCGTCGGCGATGCGCAGCGTCGTGTTCGGCACGGCCTGCCCGACGCACATCAATTCCACCACGTCCCGGTTCTCCGCCGGGTTCAATTCGATTGCCGTCCCCACCCCGAGTTTGTGCCGGTTGACGCGAATCCACCGATAGTCCGCGCCCAGTGGGGGGAACGTGACCGCCAAACAGGCCTCGGCCAGGCCGTACACCGGAAACATTGCGCTGCGCTTGAGTCCGGTATAGGCCAGCGTCCGCATGAATTCATTGCACAGGTCGACGGAGATCGGCTCGGCGCCGTTGTAAATCGAGCGCACGCTCGATAGGTCGAGGTTCTCGAGCTTGCGGTCGCCCAACACCCGGAGCAGGTGGCGGTAGCCGAAATTCGGAGAACAGGTGAGCGTGACGCGCATCCTGGAGGCCAATTGCAGCCACAGCACCGGCCGCCGCACGAACAGGTCCGTGGGCATCAGGCTGATGTGCACCTGGCTTGCGAATTGAATCAGATAAAAGCCGATCAATCCCATGTCGTGGGTGAGCGGCATCCAGCTCAAGCCGACGTCGTCCGCGGTGTACTTGCCGCGCGCGGTCGCGCCGGCCGTATTCGCGAGCAGATTGCCGTGCGTGAGCATCACGCCCTTGGGCTCGCTGGTCGAGCCCGACGAGAATTGAATGAACGCGAGGTCGTCCGGGGTGGGCCGGTGCTGCTTGCCGGGGCGCGAAATGTCGGTGAGGGACTCGACCAGAAAACAGCGCGACTTGAGGTCGGCAAACAGAGCCGTCTCGCCCACTTCCTGGGCGAGCACGGCCAACCGCTCCAAGGTCTTCGCATCGGTGTACAGCAGCGGCCTGCCGATCTTGCGCGCCACGCGCAGCAGCTTGCGGCGGTGCTCGTCGCTGATGCCGACGGCGAGCGGCACGGGAATGATGCCGCCGCACACGGCGGCCCAGAAGCCGTCGAGAAATTGCTCGTTATTGTTGAGGAAAATGATCATCTTGTCGCCGCGCTGCGCGCCCATGGCTTGCAGGTGGTACAGGATGCCGAGCGCACGCGTATGGGTGTCGGCGAAGCTCACGCGGCGTTCGGAGCTCTCGCCGTCGATGAACGTCACCGAGCGCGCGGCGCTGCGGTTGTTTTCCAGCATCTCTACCAAGGTCGTAGGGGTCATCGTGTCGTCACCGTCATTCTGTCGTTGCCGTCATCAGCACTGTCATTCTGTCGCCACCCTCATCGTGCCGCCACCCTCATCGTGCCGTCACCGTCATCGTGCCGTCTCCGTTATCGTGTCGTCACCGTCATCGTGCCGTCACCGTCATCAGCAGGGGGGTGCGCGGCCGCAGGTTGATCTGTGCCTCGAGTTCGATGGGTTCGCTGCCGGCGCGGGCCAGGCGGAAGCGCCGCGACATGGTCTGCATGTGCACCAGCATCTCGAACATGGCCAAATTCTCGCCGATGCAATGCCGGGGTCCCACCGAGAAGGGGATGTACGCGAACTTGTGGCGCTCCTCGGCGTCGGCGCCGGCAAAGCGCTCGGGTCTGAATTCCTCGGGGTCGCTCCAGAATTCCGGATGCCGGTGCAGCAGGTACGGGCTGATGAACACGTCGGTGCGCGGCGCGACGGGGAAGCCGCCGAGTTCATCCGCCTCGATGGTGCGGCGGGTGAACAGCCACCCGGGCGGGTACAGACGCAGCGCTTCCTGCAGCACCTGGTGGGTGAAGGCCAAGGATTCGGCCGCGTCCAGACCCAGCGTCCCGGCCGCGACGCGATCCGCTTCCGCCTCGAGCCGCGCGGCGGTCTCGGGATGTTGGCTGACCAGGTACCAGGTCCAGGTCAAGGCGGCCGCCGTGGTCTCGTGCCCGGCGACGATCAGCGTCATCACCTCGTCGATCATCTCCTTGTTGCTCATGGGCGCGTCGTTCTCGCGATCGCGCGCCGCCATGAGCATACTCAGGAAATCGAAGTGTTCCTCGGATTCGCGCCGCCGGCGCTCGATGAGTTCATTCACCAGCTTGCTCAGGGAGCGAAACCGGAACGCGAATTTCAGGTCGCGGTTCTGCTCCTTGGCCACGACTTCGAAGGGATTGCCGCCGAATTGCCGCTCCAGGCGCGCAAGATCGGTGCCGAAAATCGATTTGAGCACGATGTCCAGGATGAGTTCGCTCACCTCATCGCCGAGGTTGATGCACTCGCCCGCGGCGCCCTTCGCCGCCCAGCGCTCGGCGAAGCTCGCGTTGACGTCGTGGATCAGCTGCTTGAATTGATCGAGCACGCGGCGATGGAAGCTCGGCTGCATCATGCGCCGCTGGCGCCGCCAGAAATCGCCCTCGCTGGTCATGATGCCGTTGCCGAGCAGGATCTTGACCCGGTCCATGCCCTCGCCCTTGGTGTAGTTGCGGTGGTTCGTCAACAGCACCCGCTTGATGTCGCTCGGGTGGTTGATGACGTAGTTATACACGCCGCGGGCCGGCGCAAAGATCCGGTACACGTCGCCGAAACGCGCGAAACAGTCGCGAAGATAAGCCAAAGAGGCTTCGCTCCCGCCGAGATCGAAGCCCTCGGTGGGTCCTGGAGGTAGGGCCACGGTTTGCATGCGTCATTGTAACGTAGCTTGCGTGGGACCTTGGCGTTCTCGACAATGCCGGACGTGCAAAAAAAATCCGATGATGGCGGCCTGCGCAACACGATTTACGATCAGCAGACTCGCTCCGGGCGCCGGCTGACCGCGGGCCGCCGGCTCCTGTACCGCTTGCTGGTGCCGGTGGGCGCCGCGCTGTTGCGCCTGTCGTGGCGCTGGGCGAGGGTGGTGAGCGTCACCGGCGGCGAGCACATCGCGCAGTCGCTCGCGCGGGCGCCGTCGTTCATCCCGGTGTACTGGCATCAGCATCAGCTCTATTGCATCCGGCATCTGCTCACGTGGCGCTCGGCCGGCGTGAAGCTCGGCTTCTTGATCAGTCCGTCGGTGGACGGCGAGATCGGCGCGATGCTGGTGCGCTACATGGGGGGTGAGGTGATCCGCGGCTCCTCCTCGCATACCGGCGCCCGCGCGCTGCGCGATTACTACCAGGCACTCACGCAGGACGGCGTGTCGCCCGTCATCACGCCGGATGGACCGCGTGGGCCGCCCTGGAAATTCAAGCCCGGCGCCGTGCTGCTCGCCCAGCTCTCGCAGCGGCCCATCATTCCCATGGCCTATGCAGCGTCGCACGCGTGGAAGATCAAGTGGGACAGGTTCGTGATCCCCATGCCGCTGGCACGGGTGGCCATCGCCGTGGGGGAGCCGGTTTATGTCGCCAAGGGTCTGGACGCGGCCGGGCTCGAGCGCTATCAGGCGGATATGGAAACCCGGCTGCGCGCGCTGTATATCGAGGCCAAAAACGCGCTGAGAGGGGGTTTTGGCGTTTAGCGTAACAATACAATTAGTTAGCTTGTAATCCTTACACGTTATGCGAGAATCCGGCTGTATGTGGGTGGCCGAATAACCCCGGAACTGTGTGACACATTCGGTTTTCTATATAAATCGATGGCAAACTGTTGATCCACAACCGCAAACTTTTTTTCGGGACCCTCGAAGGCGCATGGCGATAGCACCCAACGATCCCCGGCACCGCGACCTGACCGCCTCGGATATCCTGTCGCCGCAATCCTGGCCGAGGCGCGGCGTGCGTCCTGCCGTCGGTCTGGACGTCATCTGCACCAAGATCGCCGTGGATTTTCAAGGCATGACCGAGGCCACGGCTCCCGATTGCATCGTCGCCAACCTGGAATTGCTGCGCGAGGCGACGCGCGCCGACACCGCCTTTCACATCAGCTTGGACGCCGACCTCGACACCTTTGCCGACGTGCAGGTCGCCCGCGACATGCTGGCCACCGGCAACCCCGAGCAATTGCGCGGCCAGAGCATGGAAGCGCTGCCGTGGCTCAAGTCGCGGCTGGCGCCGCTGCGCGTGTCGGAATTTCGCGATACCGCCAAGCCGCGGCCCGACCAGACGGCCGATGCCGCCCGCTGGTGCGAACTCGGCATCGGCTCGGTGCTGATGATCGGCTACTACATCGAGGGCCGCCCGGCCGGCGTTCTCGGCATCGCCGGCGCCATGCCGTGCGAGAACTGGGACGTGCAGCTGCACCTGCTCATGAAGCTGGTGGGCAGCAGTCTCGCGACCGGACTCGAGCGCATCGAGATTCAACGGCACCTGCGCGACCTCGAGGAGCGCAACGAACTCGCCCTCTACAGCGCGAACGACGGCCTCTGGGACTTCGATACCCTCAACAATCGCGTGTATCTCTCGCCGCGCTGGAAAGCGATGCTGGGGTACGATGAGAATGACGTGGGGCAGGCGCCGGATTGGCGAACGCTGGTTCACTCCGACGACATGTCGCGCGTGCAGGCGGCGATCCGCGATCATGTGGCGGGCAAGACGCCGATCTTCGAAAGCCTGCACCGCATGCGGCACGCGAGCGGCGAGTGGCGCTGGGTCATCAGCCGCGCCAAGGCGCGCGTCGATGACAAGGGACGACTGCTGCGGCTGGTCGGCGTCGAACTCGACATCACCGAGCGCAAGCTCTACGAAGAGGCGCTGTTCCGGGAGAAGGAGAGCGCGCAGATCACTCTGCAAAGCATCGGCGACGGCGTCATCACCACCGACGCCAAGGGCGTCATCGACTATGTGAATCCGGTGGCCGAGTCGCTTTCGGGGTGGCGCCTCGAGGATGCCCAGGGGCGCGCCATCGAGGAGATTTTCCGCGCGTTCCACGAAGAGACCTGCGAGCCGCTGGAGAATCCGCTGGCGGTGGCCATCCGGCGCACGCGCTCCATCAAGTCGGTGCGGCCGATGCTCCTGATCCGCCGCGATGGGAATGAAATCTACGTCGAAAGCACCGCCTCGCCGATCCGCGACGGCAGCGGCGCTGTGTCGGGCGGCGTGCTGGTGTTCCATGACGTGAGCGAAGCGCGCGAACTGAACCGGCGGCTCTCCTACCACGCGAGTCACGACGTGCTCACCGGCCTCGTGAACCGGCGCGAATTCGAGAATCGCATGGAGCGCGCGCTGAAGAGCGCCAAGGCGCACGAGACCTCGTATGCCCTGTGCTGCCTCGATCTGGACCAGTTCAAGATCGTCAACGACACCTGCGGGCATAGCGCCGGGGACGCGCTGCTGGGTCAGGTGGGCGCCTTGCTCAAGTCCAAGGTGCGCTGGCGCGACACCCTGGCGCGCCTGGGCGGCGATGAGTTCGGGATACTGCTCGAGAGCTGTTCGCTGGATGAGGCCATGCGCACCGCCGAGTCGCTGCGAGAGTCGGTCCGGAACTTCAAATTCACCTGGGAAGAGCGCACCTTCCGCCTGGGCGCGAGCATCGGCGTCGTGCCCATTTCCGCGGAAAACGCCGACGTGGCCTCGGTGCTCTCCGCCGCGGACAGCGCCTGCCAGGCGGCGAAGGAGGCCGGCCGCAACCGCGTGCACAGCTTCGAGGAAAACGATATCGACTTGATGCGCCGGCGGCGCGAGATGCAGTGGGCGGCGCGCATCAATAACGCGCTCGAGGAGGGCCGTTTCGAGCTGTTCCGCCAGACCATTCTGCCGCTGCAGGTGCCCGAGACCGGCACACACTACGAACTGCTGCTGCGCATGCGCGACGAGGCGGGCAAGCTCGTCTCGCCGGACAACTTCATCACCGCCGCGGAGCGCTACGGCATCACTCCGCAGATCGATCGCTGGGTGATCGAGAACGCCTTCCGCTGGCTGGTGTCCGAGGCCGACGAGCGCGAGAAGCTCGCCATGTGCTCGATCAATCTATCGGGCCAGAGCTTGGGCGACGACAAGTTCCTGCCCTATGTGATCGATCAATTCCACCGCAGCGGCTTGGATGCCACCAAGATCTGCTTCGAGATCACCGAGACCGCCGCCATCGCGAGTTTCTCGCAGGCCAACCGGTTCATTCAGGCGTTGAAGGAGCTGGGCTGCAAGTTCGCGCTCGACGATTTCGGCACCGGCCTGTCCTCCTTCGGCTATCTGAAGCACTTCCCGGTCGATTATCTTAAAATCGACGGCAGTTTCGTCAAAGAGATACTGCACGATCCCATTGACCGCGAAATGGTCCGATCCATCAACGAGATCGGTCATTTGACGGGCAAACAAACCATCGCCGAGTTTGCCGAGAACCTGGAAATCATCAATATGCTGCGCAGCTTGGGCGTCGACTATGCGCAGGGCTACGGCGTATCGCAGCCGCAGCGCGTGCTGAAGGCGGCGAACATCGCTTGAGGCGCTACGGCGTATCGCAGCCGCAGCGCGTGCTGAAGGCGGCGAACAACATCGCTTGAGGTGCCCCCGGCGCGTTCTCGCCCGCCTCCCACGCGGCCGGGCGACTCATTCCGCTCGGGCCTGCCACTCGAAGCGCATGGACAGATCCACGGCATGCACGTGCTTGGTGATGCCGCCCACCGAGATATAGTCCACGCCGGTGAGAGCGATGCCGCGGATGCTCTGTGGGCTGACGCCGCCGGAGGCTTCGAGCTTCAACGGCCGGTCGGCAGCGCGATTGACGGCCACGGCCTCGCGCATGGCGTCCAGCGGGAACTCATCCAGCATGGCGATGTCCGCGCCGGCGGCGATGGCCTGGCGCAATTCGTCGAGGTTTTCCACCTCGACCTCGACGGGAACGCGCGTGCCGGCGGCGCGTGCGCTCGCCACCGCGCGGCCAATGGAGCCCGCGGCCAGGATGTGGTTTTCCTTGATGAGCACCATATCGAACAGCCCGATACGGTGGTTGTGGCCGCCGCCCACGCGCACCGCGTACTTTTGGGCCGTGCGCAGGCCCGGGATGGTCTTGCGGGTGTCCAGAACTTGGGCTCCCGTGCCCTCGATCAGGACGGCATGGGCATGGGCCGCCGTGGCGGTCGCGGACAGCAGCTGGAGAAAATTGAGCGCAGTGCGCTCTCCGGTGAGCAGGGCGCGAGCCGGTCCGTGCACCGTGAATAACAGCTGATTGGCGGTCACCGCGTCGCCTTCGCCCACCTCCCAGGCCACCCGCACCGCCGGATCCAGCCGGGCGAAGGTCGCATTGACATAAGGTATGCCGCACACGATGGCCGGCTCGCGGGTGATGACCGCGGCGCGGCCGCTGCGCTCGGGCGGAATGAGTGCCGCGGTGACATCGCCGCTGCCGATATCCTCCGCCAGCGCGCGTGCGACTTGGTCGGGCAGATCGGCGGGCACGGGTATCGGGGGATTGTGGGTCATTCGGTCGCCTTTGGAGGCCGCCCGGCCGGGGCCTCCGGGGCTGGAAGTATCGGGGGCAAACCCCAATAATTCAACGATGTCCAGGCCGGCACCGGTTTCCCCGTGTATCAACCAGTGCGGCTTGGACGCGGACGGGTGCTGCGTGGGCTGTTATCGTACAATGGACGAGATAGCCCGATGGAGCGCCATGAGCTCCGATCAACAGTGGGAAGTGCTGCAACGAGCGGCGCGGCGGCGTGCCACGGAACGCCGGCCGATGGACGCCAAGCGGGCGCTGCTGCAGCCCAAGTGACTAATTTTTGGAGATGCGATTATGGATGCTATCGAACGAATCAAGAGCCAACTGGCCGCGGCGCCGGTGGTGCTGTACATGAAGGGCACCCCGGATTTTCCGCAATGCGGCTTTTCGGCGCAAACCGTGGGCGCGCTGCGGGCCAGCAACGCGAAATTCGCGCATGTGAACATTTTCGAAGACCCGGAAGTGCGTGATGCGCTGAAGACGTATTCGAACTGGCCGACCTATCCGCAGCTCTACGTGAACGGCGAGCTGATCGGCGGCTGCGACATCGTCATCGAGATGTACAAGTCCGGCGAATTGAAGCAGTTGTTGGCCGAGGCCGGCGCGGTCGCGGCCTAGCACACGGCGGCCAGCGCGCGGCGGCCGGTGCATGGCGGGTAGCGCGCGGGCAGTGCACGGCCGGTAACGCGCCGCGGGTAACGCGCGCTCACGGGTCGGCGGGCGTTTCCGGCTCGATTTCCAGCGGTCCCATCGATGCCAGCCGGCGGCGGCTGGCATCGAAGACATGCTGGAACTGGTTGCACACGATACAGAAGAGATCCGCCGTGCGTTCCGCGTCATAAGCGGCCGAATGCGCCGACGAGGTATCCCATTCGAGTCCCGCGGCCAGCGTCGCGCGCATCAGCACGGTCTGGCCGAAGGCCACGCCGCCCAAGGTGGCGGTATCGAAGCTCGTGAAGGGATGGAAGGGATTGCGCTTGATCTGCGTGCGCAGCACCGCGGCGTTCAGGAAATTCAAATCGAAAAACGCGTTGTGCCCCACCAGGACGGCCCGGGTGCAGTCGGCCGCGCGAACGGCATTGCGAACCTCCTTGAATATGCGCTGCAGGGCATCCTCCTCGGAGATCGCGGGGCGCAGCGGATGATGGGGATCGATGCCGTTGACCGCCATCGAGGCGGGTTCCATGTTGGAGCCGGGAAACGGCACGACGTGGTAGCGGAACGTCTCGCCGCGCGCCAGCGTGCCGTCGCTGCGCATCTCGACCAGAACCGCGGCGATCTCGAGCAGCGCGTCGGTTTGCGAATTGAAGCCACCGGTTTCCACATCGACCACCACGGGCAGAAAGCCGCGAAACCGCGTGGCGAAGGTAATGGGTGCGATCTGCGTCATGCCGGCTCCGTCCCGGCCAGACGCCAGGCGACCCGTTCGCCGCTGCGATACGGCACGAGCGCGCCGTCCCCGAAATCGTACGATACTGGGGGCACCCAAGACTCCTTGACCAACGTGACGACCTCGTCGTGGCGGGGCAGACCGTAGAAATCCGCGCCGAAGTGGCTCGCGAAGCCTTCGAGCCGATCCAGGCGTCCGGCCTGTTCGAAGGCCTCGGCGTAGAGCTCGAGCGCCGCATGCGCGGTGAACATGCCCGCGCAGCCGCAGGCACTCTCCTTCGCGGCGCGATCGTGCGGCGCACTATCCGTGCCGAGAAAGAAGCGCGGATCGCCGCTGGTGGCGGCCTGCAGCAGCGCTTGGCGATCCGCCTCACGCTTGAGGATCGGCAGGCAATAATAGTGCGGCCGGATGCCGCCCAAGAAAATCGCATTGCGATTGTCGAGCAGGTGCTGGGGTGTAATCGTCGCTGCCACGCGGGCACGCGCGCCGCGCACGAGCTCGGCCGCGCGCGCCGTCGTGATGTGTTCGAACACCACCCGCAGGGTCGGAAAACGCTCGAGCAGCGGGATCAGGACGGCGTCGATGAAATGCGCTTCGCGATCGAACACATCGACCTCCGCGCCGGTGGACTCGCCGTGCACCAGCAGCGGCAGGCCGGCTTCTTCCATGCGCGCGAGCGCGGGATAGACGTTGCGGATATCCGTGACGCCGGCATCGGAGTGGGTGGTGGCGCCGGCGGGGTAGAGCTTGACGCCGTGAACGATGCCCGATTGCGTGGCCGCGTCGATTTCTCGCGCCGGCGTCGTGTTCGTCAGGTACAGCGTCATCAGGGGCTCGAAGCGGGCGCCGGCCGGCAGCGCCGCCAGGATCCGTTCGCGATACGCCGCCGCCTGGGCGGTGGTGGTGATGGGTGGTTTCAGGTTCGGCATGACGATGGCGCGCCCGAACCGCGCGGCGGTGAAGCGCAGCACCGAGCGCAGCGCCGCGCCGTCGCGCAGATGTACGTGCCAGTCGTCGGGCCGCCGGATGGTCAGGGTGGTCACGGGGCCCGGGCCGTGCGGCCAACCGCCGAGCGGCCATGCGCCGCCCGGCCATTCACGGCCCGGCCCCGGCCCACCGCCGGACCCCGCGCCGTCTCGGGCCAGCCGCTGCGCAGCAGCTCGAGCGTGAAGCGTACGCCGAATCCGGTGATGTCGGTGGCGATGTGCGCGAGCCCCCCGGTGCGCGAGCCGGCCGCGAGGTCCAAGTGCAGCCAGGGGACGCTCTTCGGTACGAAACGATTCAAGAACCGCGCCGCCAGGATGTGATCGCCCTTGCCCTCGGTGGCGCACTGAAGCACGTCGGCGACCGTACTCTCCAGATCCGAATCGAAATCGGCATCCATGGGGAAACACCAGACGCGCTCGCCGCTGGCGGCGCCGGCGGCCTCGATCGCCGCGCGCGACTCCGGGCGATTGGTGAACGCGCCGCTGTAGCGCTCGGTCAAAGCGTACACGCAGGCGCCGGTCAAGGTGGCGTAATCGATGATGGCACGCGGACGCTTGCCCGCCGCGAGACTCAGCGTGTCGGCCAGCACCATGCGGCCTTCCGCGTCGGTGTGAATGACTTGAATGGTCGTGCCATTGTGCGCGCGGACCACATCCTGCGGCTTGTAGGCGAGCGGCCCGATGCGATTCTCGGTAATCGCCAACCAGCAATCCACCGCCTGGGGCGATCGCAACGCATGCAGCGCATACAGGCTGCCGACGGCGACCGCGCTGCCCTCCATGTCGGTGTGCATGTCGAGCATGCTTTTGTGAGTCTTGAGATTGATGCCGCCGGTGTCGAAGCAAATTCCCTTGCCCACGAGACTGACGGCGGCGGCGTTGGCGCGCGTGCGCCGGGCCGGCCGGCCGGCCGGCCGGTATCCGAGGTGCACGATGCCTGCGCCGCGCGCGTCATTGCCCTGCGACACGGCGAGAAACGCGCCCGCGCCGAGCCGCTTCAACTGCGCCTCGCCGTAGAATGTGAACGCGAGGCCCAGACGCTGCGCCAGATCCTTCAGCATTCGCCGATAGGCGGTCGCATCGAGCGTGTTCGGCGGCAATGCCGTCAGCCAGCGCGCCAGATTGTTGCCCGCGGAGGTGGCCAACGTGAGATCGATACCGTGCAACGCCGGAGCGGTCGCGAGATCGATGCGCAGCAGCGGGCGATGGGGCTTCGGATCGCTCTTGAATTCGGCGAAACGAAACGCCGCCGCCTGCAGCGCGGCGATGGCGGCGTGCATCGCTTCGGCGACGACGTGCGCGGCACAGCCGCGGGCCAGGATCACCAGCGACTCGGGCTCGCTCTCGAGCGCGCCGCGCGCGACGCGTGCCGCGGCCTGCAGCCGTTCGAAGGTGCTCGCCGCGGGCGCCACGCACACCGCCCACACCACGGTCTGCGCACGGGCACCGACTCGAACCTGAACGCTGTCGCCGGGCTTGCGCTCGCGGCTGCGATAGACGTCGCGCAGCTGATCGCCGAACGGCAGGGTCGCCCACTCGCGGTAGGCCGGGGCGGGCGGCAAGAATACGATCGCGCACCCGTAGCGGGCGAGTGTCGTGGGGGGCAGGCGCGCGCTGATTTGGCGCACGGGAACCAAAAGCGAACTGAAGGGCAAGCGAATCGGCATATCCTAAAAGAGGCAAGAGGCGCGCGCGAATCGGCAGGCTCACCCTTGCTTGACCGTGAAAAACCAAACCCCGAAGATAGCGCTGCTAAATCCCAAGTGGCAGTTCGCGCAACGGCGCTGTAACGTGCCTGCCATCTTAACAGGACGTGGGGGTATGTGCATGTGCGCATGCCCACACAGCAGGGCCCTCATATGACACCGAAATCGCCGTTCGAAGACATCGATCCGACCGAAACGCAGGAATGGCTCGAGTCAATCGACTCGGTCCTGCGTGCGCAGGGGCCGGAGCGCGCGCATTTTCTGCTGGAAAAGCTGGTGGATTTCACGCGCCGTTCGGGAACGTACCTGCCCTTCAAGCCGAACACGGCGTACCTGAACACGATTTCCAAGGCACAGGAACCGGACTATCCGGGCGACCGCTCGCTGGAGCGGCGCAACGAGGCCTACATCCGGTGGAACGCCCTCGCCATGGTGGTGCAGGCCAACCGCACGAACTCCGAGTACGGCGGCCATATCGCGACCTATGCCTCGGCGGCGACGCTGTACGAAGTGGGATTCAATCATTTCTGGCGAGCGAAGAGCGCGGCGCATCCCGGCGACATGGTGTTCATGCAGGGGCATTCGGCTCCGGGCATCTACGCGCGCGCATACCTCGAAGGGCGCCTGGACGAAAGCCAGCTGCTGCGGTTCCGCCAGGAGGTGCGCGGCGGAGGCTTGTCGTCCTATCCACATCCGTGGTTGATGCCGGAGTTTTGGCAATATCCCACGGTGTCGATGGGTTTGGGTCCCATGACGGCCATCTTCCAAGCGCGCTTCGTGCGGTATCTGGAACATCGCGGCATCGTGCCGCCGTCGGACCGCAAGGTGTGGGCGTTCTTGGGCGACGGCGAGATGGACGAACCGGAGTCGATGGGCGCGCTCACCATGCCGGTGCGCGAGAAGCTCGACAACTTGATTTTCGTCATCAACTGCAACCTGCAGCGCCTCGACGGACCGGTGCGCGGCAACGGCAAGATCATTCAGGAACTCGAGGCGGCATTTTTGGGCGCCGGCTGGAACGTCATCAAGGTGCTGTGGGGCTCGCGCTGGGATCCGCTCCTCGAGCGGGACCAGAAGGGACTGCTCAAGCGACTGATGGAGGAATGCGTCGACGGCGAGTACCAGAATTTCAAATCCAAGGGCGGCGCCTACACGCGCGAGCACTTCTTCGGCAAGTATCCCGAATTGAAGGAAATGGTCGCGAACATGTCCGATGAGGAGATCTGGCGCCTGAACCGCGGCGGCCACGATCCGCAAAAGGTCTACGCGGCCTATGCGTCGGCGGTGGCGAACAAGGGCGCGCCGACGGTGATCTTGGCGAAGACCGTCAAGGGATTCGGGCTGGGCAAAGCCGCCGAAGGCCTGAACTCGGCGCATCAACAGAAAAAGCTCGGCGACGAGGCCCTCAAGGAAGTGCGCGACCGGTTCAACATCCAGATCTCCGACGAGGAGATCACCGGGCTGACGTTCCGCAAGCCCGCGCCCGACAGCGAGGAGATGAAGTATCTGCAAGATCACCGCGCGGCGCTCGGCGGTTATGTGCCGGCGCGCAGCTCGTCCGCGCCGCCCCTGGTGGTACCGCCGCTCGAGGCCTTCAGCGCGCAGCTCGAGGGCAGCGCCGATCGCGAAATCTCCACCACCATGGTGCTGGTGCGGATCTTGACCATGCTCATCAAGGACAAAAATGTGGGCAAGCACGTCGTGCCCATCGTACCGGACGAAGCGCGCACCTTCGGCATGGAGGGCATGTTCCGGCAGGTGGGCATTTACTCCTCCGTGGGCCAGCTGTACACGCCGCAGGATGCGGATCAGTTGATGTTCTACCGCGAGGACAAGCAGGGTCAGATTCTGGAAGAGGGCATCAACGAGGCGGGAAGCCTGTGCTCCTGGCTGGCCGCGGCGACGGCGTATTCGAATCACGGCGTCAGCATGATTCCGTTCTATATCTACTACTCGATGTTCGGTTTCCAACGGGTCGGCGATTTTATCTGGGCGGCGGCCGACAGCCAGGCGCGCGGATTCCTGGTGGGCGGCACGGCGGGGCGCACCACACTCGCCGGCGAAGGCTTGCAGCATCAGGATGGGCACAGCCACTTGCTGGCGAGCACGGTGCCGAATTGCCTGGCCTACGATCCGACCTATGCGTACGAACTGGCGGTGATCGTGCAGGACGGCTTGCGCCGCATGTATTACGAGCAGGAAAACGTCTTCTACTACATCTCGTGCATGAACGAGAATTACGCGCACCCCGCCATGCCGGCCGGCGCCGCGGACGGCATCTTGAAGGGAATGTACCTGCTGCGCGGCGCGGGCAACGGCAAGCTGCGGGCGACGCTGTTCGGGTCGGGGACGATATTGCGCGAGGTGATCGCGGCGGCGGATCTGCTCGAGAAGGACTACGGCGTGGGCGCGGATGTCTTTTCGGCCACGAGTTTCAGCGAATTGCGCAGGAATGCGCTCGCGGTCGAGCGCTGGAATCTTCTGCATCCGAACGACCCCCCGAAGCAAAGCTTCGTGCGCCAGGCGCTGGGCGAGCGCACCGGACCGTTCATCGCGGCGACGGACTACATGAAGACCGTGGCGGATCAGATTCGCCAATGGGTGCCCGGCCGCTACGCCGTGCTCGGCACCGATGGTTTTGGCCGCAGCGACTCGCGCGCCGAGCTGCGGCGCTTCTTCGAAGTGGACCGCCATTACGTGGTGGTCGCGACGCTCAAGGCATTGGCCGACGAGGGCTCGATCGACCGGGCCGTGGTGACCCAGGCCATGAAGGCCTTCGGCATCGACCCGGAAAAACCCAATCCCTTGACGGTCTAGGCGAACATCGTGGCAACCCCAATCGAAGTCTTGGTTCCGGACATCGGCGGTTTCAAGGATGTCAGCGTGATCGAGGTGATGGTGAAGGACGGGCAGCAGATCGACAAGGAAGCCCCGTTGATCACCCTGGAGACGGAGAAGGCGGCCATGGACGTGCCTGCGCCGGCGGCCGGCCGCATCGCGCAGGTCAAACTCAAGCAGGGCGATAAAGTCTCCGAAGGGTCGTTGATTCTGCTGCTCGAGACAACGGGTGCCGACACGGCGGCTGCGGCGGAGGGCAAGCCCGCGGCGGCCGCGCCGGCAACGCCGGCGGGGGTACCACCAGCAGCTCCGGCGGCCGCGCCCGCGGCCGCCGCCCCGCCCCCGCCCGCGGCCGGGAGTCCTGCCGCGCCTGCGCCGCCGGCGCCCGCCGCGGCGCCCGCGGTTCCGGCTGCGGCGCGCGCGGCTCCCGTCGCACGGGCGGCGGCGGCGATCGACGAGGCCGCATTTTCAAAGGCCTACGCCAGTCCGTCGGTGCGCAAGTTCGCGCGTGAACTGGGGGCCGATCTCGGGCAGATTACCGGCACCGGGCCCAAGGGACGAATTACGCAGGACGACGTCAAGGCGCACGTGAAGCGAATTCTTGCGGTGCCCATGCCGGCGGCGCCCGTGGCCGCGGGCGCCGCGCTGCCCAAGGTGCCGGAAGTCGACTTTGCGAAATTCGGCGCCGTGGAGGTGAAGCCGCTGTCGCGAATCCAGCGCATTTCCGGCGCGCGGCTGCAGGCGAGCTGGATCAACCTGCCGCACGTCACGCAGTATGACGAGTCGGACATCACGGATCTCGAGGCGGTCCGCGCCGCACTCAAGGACAAGGCGACGCAGGAGGGCGTGAAGCTCACGCCGCTGGTGTTCATCATCAAGGCCTGCATCGCCGCGCTGCATAAGTTTCCGCGCTTCAATGCATCGCTCGATCCGTCGGGCGAGAATTTGGTCCTCAAGAAGTATTTCCATATCGGTTTCGCCGCCGACACGGCGAACGGATTGGTGGTGCCGGTCATTCGCGATGCCGAGCGCCTGGACATTTATCAGCTGGCGCGCGCGCTCGGCGAGATGTCGGAGAAGGCGCGCGCCGGAAAATTGAAAGCCGCCGAGATGCAGGGCGGCTGCTTTACCGTCTCAAGCCTGGGCGGCATCGGCGGCACCGCCTTCACGCCCATCATCAATGCACCCGAAGTGGCCATCTTGGGCGTGGCCAAGTCCAGCCAGAAACCGGTCTACGAGCGCGGCGGGTTCATACCGCGGCTCATGCTGCCGCTGTGTTTGTCGTATGACCATCGGGTCATCGACGGCGCGGAGGCGGCGCGCTTCATCGTGTTTTTGAGCAAGACGTTGAGCGATGTGAAGGCGCTGGTATGAGTGTGATCGAAGTTCGAGTCCCCGACATGGGCGAGTCGAAGGGGGTCAACGTCGTCGAGGTGCTGGTCGCAAAGGGCGCCGAGATTCGCGTCGACGACCCGCTCGTCACGCTCGAAACCGAAAAGGCGTCCATGGACGTGCCCTCGCCGGTGGCGGGCGTGGTCGAATCCATCGACCTCAAGAAGGGCGACGAGGTGGTCGCCGGCACACTGATCGCGACGGTGGCCGTGGCGGAGGTGGCGGCCCAGCCGGGCGGTGAGGCCAAATCAGGCGCTGAGGCCACACCGGGCGCTGCGGCCAAAGCGGACCCTGCGGCTGCGCCGGATGCTGCCGCTACGGCAGGCGCTGCGGCCAGGCCGGACGCTGCGGTCAAACCAGGCGGCGCGGCCAAACCTGGCGCCACCGCCAAACCGGGCGCCACCGCCAAACCCGGCGCTGCGGGCAAGCCGGATGCTGCGCCTACGCCGCCGACGCGCGCGCCGGCCGCGGGCGCCGGCCAGAGCGGCGCCGCGCCGCAAGCGCCGCCGGGCGCGCTCGACCTGGTCGTGCTCGGCGCTGGTCCCGGCGGCTACACCGCGGCGTTTCGCGCGGCCGATCTGGGACTCAAGGTGACCTTGATTGAACGCTGGCCGACGCTCGGCGGGGTTTGCTTGAACGTGGGCTGCATTCCGTCGAAGGCGTTGCTGCACGCCGCCAAGGTGATCGAGGATGCGCATGATATGGCGGCCAACGGCATCGCGTTCGGGCCGCCGCAGATCGACCTGGACAAACTACGGGCGTGGAAAAGCCGCGTGGTCGGCAAGTTGACCACCGGGCTCAGCGGCCTCGCCAAGCAACGCAAGGTGGACGTGGTGAGCGGCGAGGCGAAGTTCATCGGCCCGTACTCGCTGGAGGTGCGAACGGCCACGGGTCCGCGCCGCCTGGACTTCAAACAATGCATCATCGCGGCGGGGTCCGAGTCGGTGCGCTTGCCGGGGCTGCCCGACGATCCGCGGGTGATCGATTCTACCGGCGCGCTGGAATTGCCGCCCGGGCTCAAGCGGCTGCTGGTGATCGGCGGCGGCATCATCGGTTTGGAGATGGCATGCGTCTACGACGCGCTCGGCGCCAAGGTGAGCGTGGTCGAATTGAGCGACGGATTGATGCCGGGGACCGACCGCGATCTGGTCCGACCGCTGCAGAAGCGCATCGAGAAGCGCTACGAGCGCATTTTGCTGAACACGAAGGTCTCGGCGCTCGAGCCGCACGCCGACGGCCTGCGCGCCGCTTTCGAGGGTCCGAATGCACCGCCGCCGCAGGACTTCGACCGGGTGCTCGTGGCCGTGGGGCGCAGCGCCAACGGCAACGCGATCAACGCGGTCGCCGCGGGCGTTGCCGTGGACAAGCGCGGCATCATCGGCGTCGACAAACAGATGCGTACCAATGTGGCGCACATCTTTGCCATCGGCGACATCGCCGGCCCACCGATGCTGGCGCACAAAGCCACTCACGAGGCGAAAGTGGCGGCGGAGGTCGCCGCGGGACACAAGGCGGCGTTCGATGCCCGCTGCATTCCCTCCGTGGCGTACACCGATCCGGAAATTGCCTGGGTGGGCGTGAACGAATCGGAGGCGAAGGCGCGCGGCATCGAGTACGGCAAGGGAACGTTTCCCTGGGCGGCGAGCGGCCGCTCGCTCGCCATCAATCGGGATGACGGCTTCACCAAGCTGCTATTCGACAAACAAACTCATCGCGTCATCGGCGGCGGAATCGTCGGCACCAACGCGGGCGAACTCATCGCCGAGGTGGGCCTCGCGGTCGAGATGGGCGCCGATGCCGCGGATGTGGGATTGACCATTCATGCGCACCCTACGCTGTCCGAGACGGTGGCCTTCTCCGCGGAAGCCTTCGAAGGCACTCTGACCGATTTGTACATTCCCAAGCGCTAGCGGCCCGGGGCGGAGCGGGCCCCCGCTCAGTTGAGTTCATGTTTGCGCCGCGCTTTGTCGGACGTGACCACCGAGGCAGTATGCGCGGGCGCAAGACTGGTGGACCGGTCCCGGCCGCGTTGTTTGCTCACGTACAAGCAGCGGTCGGCCGCGCGCAACAGTTCGACGAGCGGGGTGTTCGTGATCTCCTCCGCCGTCTGCACCGCCGTGACACCCATGCTCACGGTGACGGTCAAGGAACCGGCGCCGGTGGGCACGGGCCGGGCGGCCAGCGCAAGGCGCACCTTTTCCGCCACTCGAGTCGCCTTGTGCAAGTCGGTCTCGGGCAGCACGATGATGAACTCCTCGCCGCCGGACCGTGCGATCCAGTCGATCGATGCGCGCGTGCAGCTCGCCGCACGCGCGACGAAGCTGCGCAACACGTCGTCGCCGGCCTCATGGCCGAAGCAATCGTTGATGCGCTTGAACTCGTCGATGTCGCAGCTCAAGATGGCGAGCGGATGGCCGTAGCGCCGGGCACGCTCGATCTCGCGCGGCAGATAGGTCATCAAATAGCGCCGATTGCAGGCCCCGGTGAGCGCATCGGTCAGGGACAAACGCAGATTTTCCGCATTGCCGGCGCGCAAGGCGCGCTCGAGGTGCGTGATGCGCCGGCCGACTTCCACCCGCGCCAGCAGCTCCGCGGGGCTCGCTCCCTTCAGCACGTAGTCGTCCGCTCCGGCGGCGAGACCCGCCAGCATCTCGGCCGATTTGCGGCGCACGGTCAGAATCATCAGATAGGTGCAGCGTTCGGAGTCGCGCAATCGCAGGATGCGGCATAACGCGGGCCCGTCCATTTCGGGCATGTCCCAGCCGGTGAGCACGATTTGGCAGGGCGCGACGCTCAGCTTCAGCAGCGCCTGCGCGCCGGAGCCGGCGCACTCCGTGTCGTATCCGGCCACCGTCAACAGCGAGACCAGGCGCGTGCGCACCGATTTGTCGCTGTCCACCACCATGATGCGGCAGGGCGCCGCCCGCTCCAGCTCCAGCGCGAAGCCGGTGTCGCTGATGTCCCTCATTGCCAGGTCCTCGGGGGATCCTGGGCGGCGCGGCGCGCGCCCCACCGTCTGTCCATCATGGCGCGCGCATTCGACGCCGAGGTGGGCGGCGCGAGGAGATATCCCTGCACTTGCTGGCAGCCGAGTTCCCGCAGCATCCGCAGCTGCTCCTCGGTTTCGACACCCTCGGCGAGCACGGTAAATCCCAGCTCGCGTCCGAGCGATATCAAGGCGCGCACGATGGTCGTGTCCTTCGACCCCTGGGTGAGGCCGCTGACCAGCGAGCCGTCGATCTTCAGGCGATCGATCGGCACCCGGGTGAGATAGCGCAGGCTCACGGAGCCGGTTCCAAAATCATCCAGGGCGATGCGCACGCCCAGGCGTTTCCACTGCGCGAGACACTGCGGCACCAGATCGAGGTCCGACAGCAGCACGCTCTCGGTGACTTCCAGCTCGAGTTGGTTCGCCGGCAATCCGGTGCGCTCCAGGGCTTCCGCGATTTCCGCCGTGAAGGCCTCGCATATCTGGTGTGCGGAAACGTTCACCGACATGGGCGGCGCGTGCGGCCGGCCCCGGTTCCATTCGGCCGACGTGGTGCAACCCGTACGCAGCGCCCACCCCCCGAGCGTGCCGATCAAGCCGGTTTGCTCCGCGAGCGCGATGAACACCGAGGGTGCGACGGGCGCACGGCCCGACGGGAACCAGCGCGCGAGCGCCTCGACGCCGCACACACGGCCGCTCAAAATGTCGAATTGCGGCTGATAATTCAACATGAGCTCGTGGCCGCGAATGGCGTCGCGCAGCTTGGCCTCGAGCAGGCGCCCCGCCCGGCCGCGCACAGGAGGCAGGTTCGCCGGCTCCTCGAGCAGGTCGTAGTGCGCGAGTTCATCGATGCGCCCGTCGAGCGCTTGACGTTGGCGCGACTCGGCGACCGCGCGGCGCACCGCGGGACCCAGGCGGTGCAAGTTGGGCTTGAGGATATACTCGATGGCGCCCCAGTTCAGGCACTCCACGGCGGTGTCGTCGGGTATCGAGCCGGAGACCATCAGGATCGGGGTCGACGGCCGCAGCCGCCGCACGGTGTCGAGTGCGCGCGCGCCGGAGAACCCCGGGATGGTGTAGTCGCACAGGATGACGTCGGGTTTGAAGTCAGCCAGCGCGGTGATCAATTCCGTTTCGCACACCGCGGTGCGCGCCGCGAAGTCGATGCCGTGGCGGGTGAGTTCCTTCTGCTCGACGCAAACGTCCGCGGGGACGTCGTCAACGAACAAAATTCGGATCTCATTGGACGTCACGATCGGCTCGCTTCTCGTTGACTCGAGGGACTGCAGTGTCATCCTCGGAATGCGGGAAATCTGTCGGTTATATCCTACAAACGCTGCGGAAACGCCGAACTGTGAATTGCCGGCCTCTCGGCGGGGAAACCCCCACAGCGGCGTTAAGGCGTGCTCAAGATTGGATTTTCGCCGCCCAGCGGGCCGCTTCGTCCGCGCGCCCCAAGGCGGCGTACAAGTCGCGCAGCGTGCGGTACGCCTCCTGGGTTCGGCGGAAATTCGCGCCGCGCGCGGCCTCGAGTCCGGCGACCGCGGCAAGCAGCACGGCTTCGGCTTCGGGGTAGCGCTTGGCGCGAAACAGGCAGATGCCGATGCTGGCGCTGGTCCGATATATGAGCCAATTGCCGGCCGGCAGGAGGCGCTCGCGCGCGGCCTGCACCTTGTGCAGCGCGTCGAGCCCGTCATCCTCGCGGCGGCTGTTGCAGGCGGCGCTGCCGTATTCCTGCCAGGCCATCAGCGTGTACAGGTTGTCCGGGCCCAGCATGGTATCGAGCTGGCGCGCCGCGGTGAGCGTCATCTGCGCCGCTTCCGCGTCGCGGTGCAATTCGATCAGCGCATCCGCAAGGACGAGTTGCGTGAGCAGGGTGTCATGATGGCCGGCGCCGAGCAGCCGGGTCTGCTTGGCGATCACGTCGCGAAACACCGGCTCGGCGGCCGCGGCCTGATGGGTATTGACGAGGGCGGTGCCATAGGTGGTCTCGATGCCGAGCAGATCGACGTGATCGGGCGGCAGACTCTGCCGCGCCAGGTCGAGCGCCTGCCGGTTGTAGCTCACGGCCTCGGCATAGCGGCCCTGTTCGCCCGCCATGACGGCGAGCGAATCGTACGCATACATGCGCTGCTGTTGCAGTTGCCGGTCGCCCCGCGCTTCGATGGCGATCTCCTCGAAGAAGGCGGCCTCGGCCGCCTTCTCCTGCTGCGTATGCGCGAGCGCGATGCCGAGCAGGTGCAGCGCGGCGGACAGGTCGGCGGGGCTGCGAGCCGGGCGCAACAGACCAATCGCCTCGCGCAGCGTGGACTCGGCTTGCGCCCATTTGCCTTCGCCGCGCAGCAACTGGCCGCGCGCCGTGAGCGCCCGGCCGATTTCGAGCGCGCTGCCGCCATGCGCGCGCAGGATCGCGAGTTGCTTGTCGTTGGCCGCGTCGCCTTCGGGATAGCGGCTGAGCGCCGTGTCGGTCGCCGCGATGAGGCCCAGCATCGACGCCTCGACCAGCGGCTCGCTGCCGAGCTTGGCGTCGAGTTCGCCCGATGCGGCATCGAGGAGCTGGGCAACGGAGACATCGCGCCGGCCGTTGCTCGGATTCGCGGACTTCAACAAGCTCTCGAGGAATTCGCCGCGGCGGGCCGCCATGTCGTGGGCCACGGCGACACGGCGCGCCTGCCAGGCGATGAAGGTGCCGGCGGCGATCACGCTCGCCGCCAGCAGCCCCACCAGGCTCACCGCGAGCGTATTGCGCCGGACGAATTTTCCCAGCCGGTAACGCAGCGTCAGGCTGCGGGCGAACACCGGACGATGCATCAGGTAACGCCGCAAATCGTCCTGCATGTCGGTCGCGGAGGCGTAGCGCCGCGCCGGTTCGCGTTCCAGCGCCTTGCAGAGGATGGCATCGAGATCGCCGCGCAGCGCGCCGGCCTTGAGCGGATCGGAGCTCGCCGTCAGCGCCGCGCGGCTCGGCAGTTCCACATCCTGCGTGGCAACGGCCAGCATGTAGCGCACGGGTTCGACGGAATCGCGAAAGGTGGGCGCTCCGGTCAGCAACCGGTAGGCGAGTGCGCCCAAGCCGTAGACGTCGGTGGCGACGGTGAGCGGCGCGCCTTGAATTTGTTCCGGCGCGGCGAAGCCCGGCGAAAACAGCCGCGCTGCGTTCACCGTCGCGGCGGGTGCCGCGTCCACGTCGCGCAAGGCCGTCGAGATGCCGAAGTCGATCAGCTTGGGCAAGCCCTCCGCGGTCACCAGCACATTGCCGGGCTTGATGTCGCTGTGCACGACCAGCATGCGATGCGCCGCCGCGACGGCGCCGGCGAGCTGCACCAACAAGGCGACGATCGCTTCGGGGCCCAGCCGGCGCGCCGCGCAGTACTCATCGATACGCTCGCCGCGCACGAATTCCATCGCGATCCACGCCCGGCCGTCCTCGACGCCGGCATCGATCAACCGCGCGACCGCCGGGTGTTCGAGCCGCGCCAACGTCTGCACCTCGCGTTCGAACCTCGCCTGGCTCTTCAGGGTCACGGCGGACGATACGAGCTTGACCGCCACCGACTGAGGCACGCCGTCGGTGCGCTCCGCGCGATACACGACCCCCATGCCGCCTTCGCCGATGCGCTCGACCAGACGGAAGCGGCCGCAGGTGTGTCCGGTGAGGTCCGCTTCGAGCCGCGGCGCCGGCGGCGGCAGCAGCGCCGTCGTGGGCGCCGCGTCATGCTGCGCGAATTGCAGCAGGTGTTCGACTTCGGCGCGCAGCTCGGCGTTGCCGTTACACGCTTGTTCTACGAAGGGGTGGCGGCGCTCGAGATCCTGCTCCAAGGCGTCGGAAAATATGCGGTAGGCGTGTGCGCGATCGACCGGCGCTCTCATAGGCCGCGCGACAGCTCGCGGGCCAACCACGCCTTGCCGGTCACCCAGCGGCGGCTCACGGTGGCGGTCGACAAGCTGAGTGCCTGGGCTGCCTCTTCGATCGACATGCCCCCGAACACCCGCATGGAGACGATTTCCGCGGCAGTGTCGTCGAATCGCTGCAATTCCGTGAGCAGGGTGTCGACGTCGAGCGCATCGTAACCGGCATCCCTGCTGCCGAGATTGGTATCGCTCAACGTGACCGCAACGCCGCCGCTGCGTTTCCCGGCGCGGTAGCGCCGTGCCTCATCGACCAGCGCCTGGCGCGTGATGCGCGCGGCCATGGCCATGAAGTGGGTGCGGTCCTGCCAGCGCATTTCGCGCAGATTCAACAGACGAACGTAGGCCTCGTGCACCAGGGCGGTGGGCCGAATGGTGAGGTGCCGCTCGGAGCGCAGTTCGCGCACCGCAATTGCGTGAATATCGTGGTACAGGTGCGTGAGCAGCTGATCGAACGCCTGCCGATCGCCGCCGGACCAGCGCGCGAGCAGCGTTGCAGTTTTGGACGCATCCGTCGAGTGGGTCATGCTTCGGGCCGGTAGCCCACTCCGTTTCATCGCCATCGCGAGAGCTCGATCTGCTCCGACTGTACCATGCTCGGGATCAATTACCGATCTCGCGCCGGGCGGCCCGCTATTGGTTACCATAACGCCGGTGGCGGGGCGCGGGAGAGCGGCGCCCGCGGATGATGTAATTTCACAACACTTTGCCGTGCGCCTCGCCAACTGATGGACGTACAAGCGAAACCGATGGGACTTTTTCGCAACTTCAGCTAGATTGCTGGCACAAAATACCGGCCGCCGGAGAGCTCGGACGTCTCAAGGTCCGGCACGGCGAATTGTGCGGACGGCGCTGCCAACGGGCAAGGCCGTTTGCGGGGTAGCCCATGGACATGCATACACAAAAACATCGGGGATTCATATGCACTCATTAGATCGTGAAGGACCGTCACATAGTCGGCTGCGCGGGTCGGCCCGCGCCATCACCGGCATTCTAGGTCTTGGCGCCGCACTCTTAAGCTGGACCGCGGCCGGCCAGCAACAGGCGCCGGGCGCATCGCAAGGTCCCGAGCTTCAGGAGATCGTCGTCACGGGTTCGTTGATCAAGCGCACCGACACCGAGACCCCCGCTCCGGTGCAAATCATCACCGACATTGATCTCAAAGATTCGGGGTATACGAACGTCGTCGACGTGCTGCGCAATCTCTCGGCCAACGGGCAAGGCACGCTCAATCAGGGCTTCGGTCAAGCGTTCGCCGCCGGTGCGAGCGGTATCGCGTTGCGCGGTTTGACGGTGGGCGACACGCTGACCCTGATTGACGGCGAGCGCATGGTGTCCTATCCCTTGAGCGATGACGGCGAGCGCAGCTTCGTCGATGTGACCGCCATCCCGTTCAACGCGGTGGACTCGATTGAGGTGCTGAAGGACGGCGCCTCGGCCCTGTACGGCGCCGATGCCATCGCCGGGGTGGTCAATGTCAAGCTCAAGAAATCCTATGTGGGCTCCGAGTTCACGATGGAGATGGGCACGACCCAGTACGGCGACGGGACCACCGAGCACGGGGCGGGCATTTGGGGTATGGGCGATCTGGGAAGCGACGGCTACAACGTGTATGTGGCGCTCGACTGGCACCACGTCGACAAGATTCTGGGCGCGGATCGCAACGGCGCGTTCACGACCACGAATTGGTCGGCTTTGCCGGGTGGCCAGAATACTCAGCCGGGTGCTATCGGTGCGTCCAGCCTCGCCTACCCGGACAGCGTCTCAGGCTATCTCATCAATCCTGCGACGGCCAGCGGCACGCCTTACGCGTTCCTGCCGGGCTGCGACCAGCTATCGCAGACTGCGAATAAATGCACCTTCCCATTCCCGGGAGTCATCCAATCCCCGACGACGCAGGTCAATCTCTTGAGCAAATTCACGAAGGCGCTCGCCAATGACTGGACGTTCACGGCCACGGGGTCGGTTTTCGACTCGGAGGCCCAGCAGATCGCGGCCACGACGTTTGGTCATGCCTTCAACAACACAGGTCAGGAGGACGGCTCCATCGAGAACATCACCGGTGCCCCCGGGGTGCCGTTCGGGGCCGTTGATTATCCCGTGCTCTCGTTGCCGGGCACCTCCCCGCTCAACCCATTCGGGAAGACGGCGAATTTGGTCTACAGCTTCCCGGATGTCGGTCCCTATCAGATTGCCGTGGATACGCTCACGTACCGATTATTCGGCGACGTGAAGGGCGCCGCCGCCGGCTGGGACCTCCATGGCTCGGTGGGCATCATGTATTCCAGCATGACCGAGAAGATCTTTGGCAGCATCTACCCGGCGCTGGCTCAGGATGATCTCAACAGTGGAGCCTATGTTCCGGGGGTCAGTACGAACGGCCAGGCGCTATTCGCGCCCGAGACTTCGGACCACCCCTCGAGCACGCTCGACGTCGCCAGTGTAAGTGGTTCGCATGAGCTGTTCGAGATGCCGGGAGGCCCTCTGATGTTCGGTGCGGGCGGCGAGTACATCCACAAGGCGCTGAACGTCACGGATCCGCCCTCGGTGGTCTCCGGCGCGCAAGAGGGTGTGATGTTCTATTCGGTGGGCTCGCAGGACGATACCGCGGGCTTCGTCGAGCTGCAGGGAAAACCGTTCAAGCAGCTCGAGGTGGATCTCGGCGGGCGCTACGACCACTACGACACCTATGGCGGATCGGCGACGCCGAAAGTCGGAATCAAATTCACGCCCATCGACATGTTCACGCTGCGCGGCACCTGGGGCAAGGGCTTCCGTGCGCCATCCATCGCCGAAGCCGGTACGGCCGGTCTGGCGTTTGGCATAGGCAACGTTTATGACCAAGCCCTCTGCCCCGGCGGGGTGGCGAATGTGAAGGGCACCTTCAACGCCCTGTGCTCGTACCCCGGGGTATTCGTCGAGGGTTCCAATCCTGACCTCAAGGCCGTCAAGTCGGACAACGCAACCTTTGGCTTCATCTTCGAGCCCGTGAAGCAGTTCAACGCGTCAGTGGATTGGTACTACATCAAACTCACGAACGACATCATATCGGCGAGCGAGGCGGGTGCTTTTTATGCCGATGAAGTCGGGGTCGTTCGAGGGCCGTCGGCGACGCTGCCTGTGTGCTTGAACACCGTGACGACCGGGACCTGCACGCAAGCTCCGGCGGTGACCCCCGTGGGATACCCCATTTATACGCTTTCTCCCTATATCAATGCGGGTTTGACCAAGACTTCGGGCTTCGACGTGGACTTGAGGAGTCAGTTCGATCTGGGTAGTTTCGGGAAATTGAAAGCCGATCTCAATTACACCTTCATAACCGAGTACGAAGAGGAGGTTTCCGGGGTAACTTTCAACTTGGCCGGAACCCATGGTCCGTCCGGCATTTCCGGCGACACCGGCAATCCCCGGGGGCGTGCGGTTGCAAACTTGACCTGGGAATACGGTCCGTTCACCAGTACGTTCTCGGTGAACTACACCAGCGCCTTCAACATCACCGACCCGTCGGAGGGCTTCAACACCTGTCTGTCGGCGCTGCAAGCGCGCGCGCCCTCGGCCTATGGGTCGGCTATCTCGTCCTCGGTCACGACACTTCCGTCCGCCTGGTACCCCTACTGCTCCGTACAGCATTTCACCGACGTGAACGTATATGCGGCCTATCAGGTGAACGATCACTTGCAGGTGCACGGTTCGATCGTCAATCTGTTCGATTCACAGCCGCCGGTGGACCTGCAGACCTACGGCGGCGGCGCCGAGTTGGCCTATACCACGCTCGATCAAGACGGGGCCGTCGGCCGCTTCTTCCTGGTCGGCGCAACGTATAAGTTCTGATATGGCCCCCTCGTGTCAACTGGCACGAGGGGGTTTCCGCCAGCCCGCGCTTAGGGCGACCTGGCAATAGCTGCGGGCCGGTTAAACGCCGGGCAGGAAATGCGGAACGGTGCGGCCGGCGGCGGTGTGTTCGAACCCCGACGCCAGCCGCAACAGCGTGGGCTCGCTCCACGCCGTGCCGAAGAACGACAGGCCGATGGGCAGGCCGCGGTAGAGTCCGGCCGGTACCGTGATGTGCGGATAGCCGGCGACGGCGGCGGGCGATGAACAGCCGCCCGGGTCCGAATCGCCGTTCACCGGATCGATGAGCCATGCCGCACCCGAGGTGGGCGCGACCAGGGCATCGAGGCGGTGCGCGGCCAGCACGGCGTCGATGCCGTCGCGGCGCGTGGCGGCGAGGCACAGCGCCCGTGCCTCCCGGTAGGCGGCTTCATCGAGACCGCCCTTGGCCTCGGCCTGCCGCAGCAGCTCCTGGTCGAACAGCGCGAGTTCCGTCCCCGCGTGCGTTTCGTTGAAGTGAATCAAATCTCGCAGCGAGCGAGCCGGGAATTCGCCCGGCAGGCGTGCGAGGTATGCGTTCAAGTCAGCCTTGAACTCGTACAGCAACACCTCCTGCTCCGCGGCCGCGGCGGCCGTTTGCGCGGGCAGATCGGCCGGATCGACCAGGATGGCGCCGGCTTGCTGCAGCAGCGCAACGCAGCGGTCGAGAAAGCGATCGAGCGGCGCGTTGTCGGCGAAGAAGCGCCGCGCGATGCCAAGGCGCGCGCCGCGCAGTCCCTGCGGGTCCACATAGCGCACATAGTCCCCGTCCGTTCCCGGGCCCGTGGCGCTGGCGGCATCGGCCGGATCCAAGCCCGCCATGATGCCGAGCAAGACCGCCGCATCGCGCACGGTGCGGGTCAGCGGCCCGGCGGTATCCTGGCTGTGCGAGATCGGGACGATGCCGCTGCGGCTCACCAGCCCGAGGGTCGGTTTGAGGCCCACGATGCCGTTGACGGATGCGGGGCTCACGATGGACCCGTCGGTCTCGGTGCCCACGGCCACGGCGCACAGGTTGGCGCTCACCGCCACCGCCGATCCCGAACTCGAGCCCGAGGGCGAGCGGTTGAGCGCGTACGGATTGCGGGTCTGGCCACCGCGCGCGCTCCAGCCGCTCGAGGAATGCGTCGAGCGGAAGTTCGCCCATTCGCTCATGTTCGTCTTGCCGAGAATGACCGCACCGGCGGCGCGCAGCCGCGCAACCAGCGGCGCATCCCGCGGGGCGTACCAGCCGTCGAGCGCCAGCGATCCGGCCGTGGTCATCATCCGATCGGATGTCTCCACGTTGTCCTTGATGAGCACGGGAACGCCATGCAGCGGACTGCGCGGCCCCTTCGCCAGACGTTCACGGTCAAGCTCGGCGGCGATCGCGAGAGCCGACGGGTTGGTTTCGAGCACCGCGCCCAATGCCGGCCCGACGCGGTTTACGGCGGCGATGCGCTCCAGATAAAAGGCCGTCAGGCGCTGCGATGTCAGGCGGCCCGCCGCAAACGCCGCGGCAATATCGGCGAGCGTCAGTTCCTCGAGAGCGGCAGATTGCACGCCCTGCCCGAGTTTGGGCATGGAGAGGGCGGCGGCGGCGCTGCCAAAAAGAAAAAGACGTCGATCCATGAGGGTGGATTGGCTGGTGCGGTTCGCGTTATTGCATCATGTATCATGACGCAGCGGATTCTGCGAGCGTTTTTCGGAGCGGCGACCTATGGCGATGATAACGGTGTACTCGGAAAAGCATCTGTTGAGAAACCCGCGCACCGAGTTGTACGGCGGGCAGTTGGTCACTCCCCACGAATGCGCGCAGCGCGCCGAGTTCGTGCTCGACCGCGTCAAGGCAACCGGACTCGGCGAGATCATTGCCCCGTCGCAATTCGGTCTCGAACCGGTCCTGCGCGTTCACGATGCGGCCTTCGTCCATTTCCTGAGCAGCGCCTGGACCGAGTGGCGCGATGCCGGCAATCGCGGCGAAGCCATCCCCGATTGCTGGCCGGCACGCCGCATGGCGATGAGGCGCCCGGATTCGATCACCGGCAGGCTGGGCTACTACGCGATGGCGGCCGAGACATCGATAAGCGCGGGTACCTGGGAGGCGGCATGCGCGAGCGCCGACGTCGCGCTCACGGCGGCGGCGCAGCTGGCCGAGGGCGAACGCAGCGCCTTCGCCCTGTGCCGTCCGCCCGGGCACCATGCGGCTCGCGATCTCTACGGCGGCTACTGCTTTCTCAACAACGCGGCGATCGCCGCGCAGTATCTGCGCGATCACGGTTGCGCACGCGTGGCCATTCTCGATGTCGATTTCCATCACGGCAACGGCACTCAGGACATTTTCTACGAGCGCCCGGACGTCCTGTACTGTTCCCTTCATGGCGACCCGCTGGAAGCGTTTCCGTATTTCGCCGGATATGCCGACGAGGTCGGCAGCGGCGAGGGGACGGGCTACAACTTGAATTTGCCGTTGCCGCGCGGTACGGATTTCGGCCGCTGGCGCGCGGCACTCGACACGGCGCTCGCGCGCATCGCCGTCTTCGCGCCGCGTGCGCTCGTGGTATCGTTGGGCGTCGATACTTTCGAGGACGATCCCATCAGTTTCTTCAAATTGAAGGCTGACGACTTCACGAGTTATGGCGGTCTCATCGGCGCATTGGGACTGCCGACGTTGTTCGTGCTGGAAGGCGGCTATGCCGTCGCCGAAATCGGCGTCAACGCGGTCAATGTGCTGCAGGGGTTCGGATGAGCCTGCGCGACTGGGTTCAAATCGGGCGAAAACTCGGCGCCAGCGATTTGCACCTCGAGGGCGGCAGTCCGTTGGTGGCGCGCGTGGGCGGCGAACTCAGGCCGATGGGACAGCCCATGCCGGGCACTCAAATCGTGCAAGCGGGCAAGGACACCTTGGGCCCCGACGCGTGGGCGCAGTTCATGGAGCGCGGCTCCGCGGATGTGTCGGTGGTGCTGGGCGGCACCCGGTGCCGCATCAATCTATTCCGCACGATCCGCGGCTTGGCGATCGCCGTGCGCCTGCTGGCGCCGTCGGTGCACGACCTCAAGACCTGTAACCTGCACCCGGAGCTGCGCAAGTTGGTCGATCCGGCCACCGGATTGGTGGTGATCTCGGGACCCACCGGGTGCGGTAAATCCACGACGCTCGCCGCCCTGATCGAGGAATTGAACGCCGGCCGCTCGCGGCACATCATCACGCTCGAGAGCCCGCTCGAGTATCTGTTCACGAACCGCCGCTCGTTCATCCGGCAGCGCGAGATTCCGACGCATTCGCCCACGTTCGAACAGGCCATCATCGATGCCTTGCGCGAGAACCCGGACGTGCTGGTGATGAGCGAGATGCGCACGCCCGAGGTCATCCGCCTGACGCTGAACGCGGCGGAGACCGGGCACCTGGTGCTCGCCACCATGCACTCATCGACCTGTGCCGAAGCCTTGAGCCGCATCTGCATGGCGTTTCCCGCCGATATCCAAGCCAACATCCGCGCGCAACTCGCCGATTGCCTGGTGGGGGTGGTGTGCCAGCGGCTGGAGTTCCTGGAGGCGCATCAGTTGCGCGTGCCGCGCTGCGAGGTCCTATTGGCGAGCTCCGGCGCCAAGGGCGCCATCCGCTCGGGACAATTCAGCCAGATCGCGAACGTAATTCAGTCCGGCGGCGACGATGGCATGTGGACGTTCGATCGCTATCAGCGCTGGATGGAACAGCAGCGCGACTGGACACGCGCGCCGCCGCCCTCCGCGGTGCCCGATGAAATCGCCGTGCCGCAAATGCCGACCAAGCCGCCGCCCAGGCCGTCACGGCCCGCTGCTGCGCCGCCCGCGCAAGGCGAGAGCGGTCCGATCGAGATCTCCATCGACGAAGAAGTGGACTTGACCGAACTCGCCAAGCGGATCGAACAGCGGACGCGTTGAGGCGCCGCGGATGCGCTGCGTAAACGCAATCATCGTTCGCGAGGCGCATTGAGGCCTGTCTTCGGCGAGCTGCGGTGCGAGAACTGCCGCAAGACAATCATGGCGGCCAAGGCCGCGCTTTTCTGATCGGCACCCCAGGGCGGGCCGACCGATTTGCCGAGCGTTGCAAGCGTGCGCGCCGCCGCCGCGGGGCTGGGCGCGTGCGCGTCGCCCGAATTCAACTCCTGCTTCTGCACCAGTACCGGGTTCAAGCCGCACGCGCCGGCGGCGCGGGCCAACGCGGCGGGGAATAGCGCTCCCTCGGCCTTGTGCATGCGAATATGTACAGCGAGGATCTGCTCGGTGGTCCACGGCGGCAGGGGCGGCCCGCTCACGATGCCGCAGCCGATGATCTCGTGGCCGGCATTTGCCATGCGTTGCGCCATGCCGCGCATTTCCTGGAGCGCTACCCGATGCGCCGATTCCACGCCGCGATCCACCAGCGTTCTGGCCTCTTCCGGCGGAAGGTCGTGGGCCGTGTGATAGGGTTGCTTCGCCCATGCGAGCGTGGCGGGTTCGGCAAGCTCGATGCGCCGCCGCTCGATGACTCGGGTTTCCTCGCCGGATCCGCCGATCGCGACCAGCGCGGCCCAGCCCGAATGTGCCTTGAATCCGACCACGACTCTCATGGGCAAACATTTTCTGCCCGCACGCAGGCCACGGCAAGCAGCCGCGCTCGCGCGCTCCAAACCTCGCATCGCCCGGGAAGGCGGGCGGTGCGAAGCTTCACGCCGGGCGCGATCAGATCTGCGGCGGCGGCATGCCGAAGGTTCCCTCGACATTGACCACGAAGTTTCTCTCCTCGCGCAGGATCAAGCGCTTCTGTTGTGCCAGCGAGAAATTATCGCGAGCCTCGGGGTCGGCCTTCAGTCGCGCCCGGTAGGCCTCGTAGGCCGCGAGACTGTCGAAGGCGATGAGTCCCCAGGCGACATCGTTGGTGCCTTCGTGCGGCATGAAATAGCCCACCAGGTGCCCCCCGCAGCGCGGAATGATGCGGCCCCAATTCTCGGCATATATTTTGAATTCATCGTGTTGATGAGGATCGATCTGGTAGCGAATGACACAGGTGATCGTCATGGGTGTTTTCCTCGATAATGGGGCGGTGAGTGTCTCAGTTGCCGGGCGGCAATATTTCGTCTATCGTCAAAGTATGAACGTAGACGCTGCCAGCGAGGCCAAGGCATCCGATATCGCCGCCGCCGTGGGCGAACCCGCCCGGGCGCGGATGCTGTATAGCCTGTTGGATGGTCACGCACGAACCGGCACGGAACTTGCGATCGTGGCACAGGTGAGTCCATCGACGGCCAGCGTACATCTGGCACGGCTCGTCGCGCGGGGATTGCTTGGAGTCATTGCACAGGGGCGTCATCGTTACTACCGCTTGGGCGGCGTCAACGTTGCCGCCCTGCTCGAATCGCTGCTGGTCGTTGCGGGCGGCGCACGAAGCGCACACGTGTCGGCGGCCCCAAGCCGACTTCGGGCCGCCCGCACCTGTTACGACCATATGGCGGGCACCTTGGCGGTGTCGATTCATGACCGCTTTCGAGCCTGCGGATGGCTATCGGCATGCGCTGACGGGAAGGACTACCGCCTGAGCGCCGAGGGGGAGTCCGTGCTCGCCGAGTTAGGGCTTGACGTGGGGTCCCTGCGGATGATGCGACGCCGATTCGCCTGTGCCTGCCTCGATTGGAGTGAGCGCCGGCCGCACATCGGAGGAGCGGTGGGAGCCGCACTGCTCCGCATCGCCCTGAAGCGCCGGTGGGTCACCCAGGATCTCGATAGTCGGGCTCTGCGGCTGACCCGGGTGGGCACCCGGGAAATGCACGCGCGCTTTGGCATCGGCGTACCCGCCGGGTGACGAGCATGCTTACGTCACTGCGAGGGCACGGCGGCTTTTCCGCAGCGATAGGCGATTCCGCCGCGCCCGGTGTTCAGAATGACGTTCGCGGAAAAGCCGGCGGCTTGATTCTTTGCAATGTTCCGGTCCGGATTAATCATTGCCATATCGTCGATGCGTCCGACTGCGGTACACGCTGTCACGTCGGCTGGATTAATGGTGACGGTCACGTCGTCCGCGCCCGCTACGGGGGTAACGCATCCAGCGGACAATGCGCCAAGCATCATGATGATACTGCCGGTGGCCACCTGCTTCATTGCATCTCCTCGATGTATTCCCATAGCGCCGGTTGCCCGGACGATTCAACAGCAACAGTTTGCCCGAGATCGGCTCGAAGCGAGTGAGCGGCGCTGATTCATTTTTTGGCGCCCGCGCGCTCCTATACCTGCTTTCGGATGACACCGTCAAGGCGGACGGAATCGAGCCTACGATCGGCGCGAGGCATGCAGAGCCGCAAATTCCGCCGCCTCGAGTCCCGGCCACCGCAATCGCCGTTCACTCGGATGGGTCGTTACTCAGCACCCGGGCGATCGCGGCGATGGTATTCCAGTTGCGAGTGGTCGCGGACACACCGTAGAGCCGGTCCAGTGCACCGAGTAATCCGATGACCTTCATGTGGCGCCGGTACATTCCGATGAGGAATCGGTTTCGCCGCGTCTGGATCTTCATCAGCCATTGACCACTGGACGGGAATCGCATGGGTGT
>JBEKYO010000001.1:0-77373 GCA_049510875.1 Steroidobacteraceae bacterium | reverse complement strand
TCCTCGTTGATCACGCGCAGCGGGCCGAATTCGACGTGTTGCGGATCGAAGTAGTCGGCAAACGAAAAGGTGTGAAACGACTTCAGCCAACCGTGATCGGCAAATCCGCGTTCTGCACTGCGCCTAACATTGTTCATGGGAACCTCCGTTGGACGCACAATAAGCTCGAATTATCGAATAGAAAAGCGCAATAATCCGATATTATTTATCTAATTATTAGATGTATCCATGCCGCCTCCACTCTCGAGCGAAGGGCCGCGCTGTCCCGAAATTGGTAGAGTCACGCGGGGTTTACCCGGCTCCGCGGCGTCTATCGAACCGGTGCTTTATGCGAGCTTTATTTGAGCTTTATTCGAGCGAGGTAGCATGACGGACAGTGCATTCATTTTGCGATCCACCCGGGACGGCGTTGCCACGTTGACGTTGAACCGTCCGGAGCGGAGAAACGCGTTGTCGCTCGGCATGCTGTCGGCCTTGTCCGACGAGTTGCAGCGCGCCGCCACGGATGCGTCGGTGCGCGTCGTGGTGTTGGCCGGCGCGGGGCCGGCCTTCTGTGCCGGACATGATCTGAAGGAAATTCGAGCCGGGGGTTTCGACGCCGCCCACGCGCAGGCCTTGTTCGCCGAGTGCGCGCAGGTGATGCTCGCCATCATCGGTCTTGCCAAGCCCGTCATCGCACAGGTGCACGGCGTCGCGACGGCGGCCGGCTGCCAATTGGTGGCGAGTTGCGATCTAGCCGTGGCTGCGGCCGACGCACGTTTTGCGACGCCGGGCGTCAACATTGGGCTCTTCTGTTCCACCCCCATGGTGGCCTTGTCGCGCAACCTGGGCCGCAAGGCCGCGATGCGCATGCTGCTGACCGGTGAGCTGATCGATGCGGACACCGCCCTGCGCTTCGGGCTGATCAGCGAGGTCGCGCCCACGGCAGAACTCGGAAGCCGGACCGCGGCGCTTGCGGCGCAGATCGCGGCCAAGTCGCCGGTGACGCTGGCGATCGGCAAGCAAGCCTTCTACGGCCAGGCCGAACTGCCCCTCGCGCAGGCATATGCCTACGCCTCCGACGTGATGCTCGCCAATCTCGCCGAGCGCGACGCGCGGGAGGGGATTGCCGCGTTCATCGAGAAGCGAAGCCCGGTGTGGTGCGCAGAATGAAGCCGAAAATCCCTCCCGGTGTCGGTCCGGAGCATCCCCAGGTCGTGGTTCTCGTGGGTGCCACGGGTGATCTTGCGCAACGGAAGCTGTTGCCCGGACTGTTTCATCTCTCGAGTTCCGGTTTTATCCCGGGCTGCCGGATCATCGGCGTCTCCCTGGACCAAATCGACGTCGATGGCTTTCGCACGATCGCGCGGCAGGCGCTCACGGAATTCTCCACGCGCAGCGTTGCGGAGGCCGACTGGGACGCCTTTGCGAGCGGCCTGCAGTACGTGCCGCTGACCGCCGGCGCCGAGGTTCTCAGGGCGGCGGTTCTCGCCGCCGAGCGCAGCTTCGATGGCGATTGTCGTCGGCTGCACTATCTCAGCGTTCCGCCCAGCGCCGCGCTGTCGGCGGTGCGCCTGCTGGGCGAAGCGGATCTGGTCGATCGGTCCCGGATCATCATGGAGAAGCCGTTTGGGACCGATCTGTCGAGTGCGGTTGCGTTGAACGCCCGATTGCACGAAGTGTTCGAGGAGGATCGGATCTTCCGCATCGACCACTTTCTGGGCAAGGAAGCGGCGCAAAACATTCTCGCCTTCCGCTTTGCGAACGGGCTGTTCGAGCCGATCTGGAACCGCAACTTCATCGACCATGTTCAAATCGACGTGCCGGAAAAGTTGGCGCTGGGCAAGCGCTCGGCCTTCTACGAGCAGACCGGGGCGTACCGGGACATGGTGGTCACCCACTTGTTCCAGATTCTCGGCTTCATGGCGATGGAGGCGCCGACATCCTTGGAGCCCAAGCCGATCAGCGAGGAGAAGAACAAGGTCTTTCGCAGCATGCTGCCGATCAATCCGGCAGATGTCGTGCGCGGGCAATATACGGGATACCGGTCGGAGGACGGGGTGCTCGGCGAATCGGATACCGAGACTTTCATCGCCTTGAAGTGCTTCATCGACAACTGGCGCTGGGCCGGCGTTCCCTTCTATCTGCGAACCGGCAAGCGGCTCGCGCAAGGGCAACGGATCATTTCGATCGCGTTTCGTGAACCGCCCAAGAGCATGTTCCCGGCCGGATCCGGTGTGGGAACTCATGGTCCCGATCACCTGACGTTCGACTTGGCGGACGCCGCGAGGATGTCGCTGTCGTTCTACGGCAAGCGCCCCGGCCCCGGGATGCGGCTCGACAAGCTGAGCATGCAGTTTGCTATGCACGATTCGGGTCATATCGGCGATGTGCTCGAGGCATATGAGCGGTTGATCCTCGACGCCATGCGGGGCGACCACACGCTGTTCACGACCGCCGAGGGCATCGAGCGATTGTGGGACGTGTCCATGCCCTTGCTCGAAGGACCCCCGCCGGTCCGTTTGTATGAACCGGGATCCTGGGGGCCGAACGCGATGCATCAACTCGTCGCTCCCCATGCGTGGCGGCTGCCCTTCGAACGAGGCTGGCGGGACCCCAACACCGTGGGAGCCTGAGCGCCTGAGCGCGTCAGCGCGGCCTAGCCCCGTGCATGCACCCCGATCAGGTGCGTCGTCTTCGGCTCACCGCCGATCTGATAGCGCCGCACGCCGGCTTCCAGCTGTCGGTCCGCCTGCGTCACTCGACGGTGCTGGCGCAGATGGTCGAGCCAGGAGTCGGTCATGAAGGTCTCGATAAAACGGCCTTGTTCGGCGGGATCCTCGAAGATGCCCCAGTCGTAAGCGCCGTCTCGATACCGCTCGCGCGCGTACCGGCCGAGTGCGCGCAGAAAGGGCTCACGGTCGCGCGGGTCGATCCGGTATTCGATCGTCACCAATACGGGCCCTCGGTCCGGCTCTATGTCATGCGTCCAGACCGGCTCGGGCCAGTGCATAGAGGCGGAGAAGTCGACATTCGCGCCGGTCTGCAGCTTCCACCGCCAGGTCATCGGGATGGCGAGCGCTGCACCTGCCGCCGCGAGCCCCAGTGCGGCGGGCAATCCGGCGATACCGCCAAGCTCGCCCCATAGCGCGCTGCCGAGCGTCAGCGATCCGAACATCGCCGTCACATACATCGCCAGTCCGCGGCCGCGCACCCACTCGGGCAGCGAGACTTGCGCCGATACATTGAGAGTCGAGACGGCGGCGATCCACGACGCACCGGCCACCAAGCTCGCGGCGATGGCGGTGACGGCGTCGTGAGCCAGCGCAAACAACGCCGTCGCCAATGCGGAGGCGAGACTGGCGGCCGCCAATAGCCGATCCGCGCCTAATTTGGCTCTGATCTTTCGCAGCAGGAGCGCGCCGCCCACGGCCGCGGCCCCGATGGCGCCGAGCAGCACGCCGTACAGGGCCGGTCCGCCGGCGACCTGAGTGCGGGCGACCAGCGGCAAGAGCGCCCAGTAGGCGCTGCCAAACAGGAAGAACCCGAGCGCCCGAATCAGCGTCGCCCGCAGATGGGTGTTGTAGCGCGCGTGTCGCAGACCGGTGCGCAGGGCGCTGCCGAAGGATTCGGGCGGCAGGCGCGCACCCTGTTCCCGCGGCGGACGCCACCAAATCAGCGCAGCGATGACGCCGATGTTGCTGAGCGCATCGAGCCAGAAAGGCGCGGCGATGCCGAGGGCTCCGATCAGGACGCCGCCGAGCGCCGGTCCGGCGGCGCGGCTCACGTTGATGCCCACACTATTCGCCGCAACCGCCGCGCCGAGTTCGGGCTTGGGCACGAGCCGAGCCACCACCGTCTGCCAGGCGGGATAGGTGAAGGCGGAGCCCACGGTGGCGATCAACGTAAGCGACAACAGGCGCGCGGGGGTGATGAGATGCAGAAACACCAGCGCGGCAAATGCCGCCGAGGTGAGCGTGATCGCAGACTCTCCGAAGATCAGGAACCGGCGCTGATCCACGATGTCGACGAGCGCGCCTGCCGGAATCGCCAACAGAAACATCGGTAGGCTATTGGCGACCTGGACCATCGAGACGACGAACGGGTCCGGATTGAGGCTCGTCATGAGCCAGCCTGAGGCAACGTTGTACATCCACGTGCCGATATTCGACACCACGGTCGCCGCCCAGATCGCCGCGAATGCCCGGTGACGAAACGGCGCCCACGCCGATACGGCTGCGGGCGGGCGCGGGGTGGGGGAGGGGTCAGTCACGCTGGGTCACCTGGCAAAGATTCTCGGCCGTGCATCCAACTTGCGCAACCTTGCGAATCTAGTCGGTACACACACAACGGCCAAGGGATCTTCACGCATGCATCGAAAGCCTCGCGCCCCCGCGATGCGACAGCGGCCCCGATGGAACCGAGGGCGGCTGCTGTGTGCGGCGGCCTGGGCCGTGGCGCAGCTCCCGGCCGCGACGGCCGCTCCGTATTTGCCCGCCAGCGATGCGCAAGTCCTGGCGGAACTTCCCGCCGGGGCGCAGCGCTCGACGGGCTCCGCGCGGGCGCTCACCGGGACGCGCCTCGACATCGCGCTGCCGCTCGCGCAGTTCGAGATCTCACGCGCTCGCGCCACCGGCGATTTGCGCTTTTTGGGGTACGCCGAAGCGATTCTCTCGCCCTGGATGAAGCAAGCAACGGTCGCACCGCAGGTGCTCGTCCTCGATGCCACCATTCTCCAAAGCCGGCATGCCTTCGATGCCTCATTGGCGGAACTCGATCGTGCGTTGAGCGCCCGCCCGGGCGATGCGCAAGGGTGGCTCACGCGAGCGACGGTGCTGCGCGTCCTCGGCCGCTATGGCGAAGCCGCCGCGTCCTGCGAACATTTGTCCGGCGCGGCCGCTCCGGCCGTCGCGAACCTGTGCGTGCAGAGTCTGCGCGGGCTCACGGGACACCTGCAGGAGAGCTACCGGACGATCCTCTCGCTGCCGGTCCGGGAATTGGCTGCGGCGGTGCGCGCGTGGCGCTATTCCGAACTCGGCGAGATGGCGGAGCGCTTGGGCAATGACGGCGCCGCGGAGCAGTGGTTGCGCGAAGGGTTGCAGGTGGCGCCCGAGGACTTTTACATGCGAGCGGCGTGTGCCGATTTGCTGCTGCGGCAGGGCCGCGCCGCCGAGACCCTGCAGTTACTCGCGGGCTATGAGTCCATGGAACCCCTGCTGCTGCGCGTCGCCATCGCGCATCGCGAGCTGCGCGACGGCGACGGCTCACGCGCCGAGGAGCGGCTGTCCGCGGCCTTCGATGTGGAGCAGCGGCGCGGCGATGCGGTGCATCGCCGAGAACAGGCGCGCTTCCTGCTCGATGTGCAGCGGCAGCCGGCGGCTGCGTTGGCGGCGGCACAGGATGACTGGCGGGCGCAACGAGAGCCCGACGATATCCTGATCCTGCTGCGTGCCGCCGCGGCCGCTCGACAACCGCAGGCCGCCGCCGCCGCTCGGCTGTTCTTGAGGCAGACCGGTCTCGAGGATGCGCGTCTCGACCCGTACCGCGCGCCGATCTGATGGCTGCTCGCGGCCGTGCCTCGCTCGCGGGACTCGTGCTCAGCCTCATCGCGGCGGGTTCGGCCTGCGCTCACGTCGCGAGCAACGGCTTCTTGGCGGCTGTAGTGCGTGGACACGAGCTGACCGGCTCGGTGGAATTCGCGATACGCGATGCCGAACTCGCCGTGGGAGTCGATGCCAATCGCGACGGCAGGGTCACGTGGGGTGAGCTGCGCGCGGCCGAGCCGCAGGTGGTGCGCTACCTCGAGACGCACATGGCGTTCATGGCCCAAAACAACGCGTGCGCCCTGACCTTCCAGGCAATGCAAGTCAACGATCGTGTGGACGGCAGCTACGCGTGGCTACCGTTCAGGGCGCGGTGCCCGGTGGCCGTCAGAGAACTCTCCATTCGGTATACCGTGATGGAGGGCATCGATTCGTCGCATCGCGGCCTCTTGACCCTTGCCGCGGGCGATGCGACGCAGACCGGCGTTCTCGGCGGCGGTGCACCCCAGGCCGCGTTCTCCGTGTTCGCTCCTGCGCGTTGGCGCGCCTTCGTCGAGTATTTCCATGCGGGCGTCTGGCACATCCTGAGCGGCATCGACCATCTATTGTTCTTGCTCTCGCTGCTGCTGCCCGCGGTGCTGATGCGCAAGGGCGGACAATGGGAGCCGGTGCTGGAGGTGCGTCCCGCACTCGTCAGCATTTTCAAAGTGGTGACGGCATTCACCTTGGCGCATTCACTAACGCTGACGCTCGCTGCCCTTGATGTCGTGCGGCTGCCCAGCCGGCTAACCGAGTCGGTCATCGCGGCCTCCATCGTCATTGCCGCACTCAATAACGTGTTCCCCCTCGTCACGGAAAGCCGCGCCCGGATCGCGTTTGCGTTTGGCTTATTGCATGGGTTTGGCTTCGCTTCGGTCTTGGCCGACATGGGGTTGCCGCACGGGGCGCGCGTGATCTCGTTGCTGGCGTTCAACTCCGGAATCGAGGCGGGACAGATGGCCGTAGTCCTGGCCGTCATGCCCGTCCTGTACGCGCTGCGCTCGGGCAGGTTCTATCGGAGCGCCGTCATGCCCTGGGGATCCGCCGCCATCGCGACCCTGGCCTTCGTCTGGCTGGTGCAGCGGGCGGCCCACGTTGGGTAGGGAAAATCGCGGCGCCGGGGCGCAGTTCTCCCAAAATAGCCGCCGCCGCACCGCGCCGGCCGCCCGGCGGGGCTAAAGATGCCATAATCAGCTCGCACGGGGAGGGCCCCGCGACCGATCCAGGTATTGCTGCGGGGGTGCGATATTGAACCCTTGGCGGGGAGACGGAAGTCACACATTGAGGGAATTACCCTACGCACCCATGGCAAAAACGCCGGTAAATGACCTCCATCACGGCGATCCGGGCTTTGCTGTGGCAACAATGGCGTATTCACGGTGCTGCACTGCAGTTTAAGTATAACCGGGTATGCGGCATATAAAGGACGGCGCACTGATTTGGATGATGGGGGTGGTAGCCGCGGCCGCCGCCGGCGCCGCCATTGCTGCCGTCGAACAGAGCTTTGCCGATCGAATCGAGATGCTCGATTGGTCGGATCCCGAGCGCGCCGAGCAACTCATCGACGCGGCGCCGACTCCCGCTGAGCAGCGCGCACCCGAGGTGCAGATGCTCGAGGTTCGCGGGATGGTGTTCACGGATGTGCACCGCGACTCCGATGTCGATGCGGTCGTCGCTCGGCTGGAGGCGCTCAGCCGCCAGGGGGGCGACAAGGCAGCCGCGGTGGGCGGGCATTATGTCAGGGCCTACGCGCTGTACCAGAGCGGCCAATACGCAGCCGCCGGCGCCGAACTCTCCCACATCGACGTGGAGTCGATCGTCTCGGATGCCGAGCGCTACAGAGTGTCCATTTTGCGCGGCAATGTCCTGCGAACCCTGGGGCAGGCGGAGGCGGCGCTGCCGTTTCTGGAGCGCGGCTTGGATATCGCGCACGAAATGCACGATGACACGCGCAGCCTGCACGCGATGCTGTGGCTGGCGCGCATCTACACCAACACCGGGAATCTCGATCGCGCGTCATCGCAATTGGACACCGCCCGCCGCCTGGCGATGGTGCTCGGAGACGAGGCGGCGCTGGTCGAAGTCGAGGGCCGCATATCGGATATCGCCGACCGCCAAGGCGATCGCGCCGAGGAGCGCCGCGCCAGCCTGGAGGCGCTCGCGCATGGCCGGCGTTCGGGGAGCAATAAATGGTTGTCGCAGGCGCTGGTCAACCTCGGCGACTCGTACTTGAAGACCCGCGACTTCAACGAGTCGCTGAGATACTCCAAGCAGGCGCTGCCGCTGCTGTCGAGGCTGCGCGAGACCGGCTACGAGCAAATCGTCGCCTTCAACGAAGGCCTGGCGTACATCGGTCTCGGCAACCTGAAACTGGGCGAAAAACTGGCCGAGGGCGCCATTGCGGAGGCGCTTGCCGGCGACAACGTGCTCGATGCGAAGGAGGACCTGCGCGAGTATGCTGACGCCCTCGAACACGCCGGCTACTTGATGATGGCGATACAGGTCTATCATCGCTACGACGAGGTGAGCGAGAAATTCATGACGAGCACCCGTCAACGCGCATTCCTCGAACTGTCGGCCAAATTCGACGACGAACGCCGGGCGCGCGAACTCGAGTTACTGCGGCGTGACAACGCGCTCAAGGCTTCGGAGATGCGCGGCCAGCGCTTGCAGCAGCAGCTCATCATCGCGGGTGCGCTGTTCGTGATGCTGATCTGCGCGGCGCTGCTCTGGGCGTTCGTCGGCGTGCGCAAGGCCAACAACCGCCTGCGCTTCGACAGCGAACGGGACGCGCTCACCGGGCTGCGCAATCGCCGCTATTTCAACGAGTATGTATTGTCGGTGGACGGCGCGCGCCCCGTGGGCGGCTGCGTGTTGCTTGCCGATCTGGACCATTTCAAGCGCATCAACGATACGCTCGGCCATCCGGCGGGCGACGCGGTTTTGGCCACGGTCAGCCACCGGCTGTCGGCCGCCCTGCGCGAGAACGATAAGCTCGTGCGCTGGGGCGGCGAGGAGTTCCTCGCCATCCTCGATCCCATCACGCCGGAGCAGGCGAACGCCACGGTGCTGCGGCTTCTGCAGGCGGTTCGCCGGGATCCCGTCCTCTGGAACGGCCAGGCCATTCAATGCACGATTTCCATCGGGTATGCGTTTTTCCCGATGGCCGGATCGGCCACGGCGATCTCGCTCGACGGCGCCATCAGCCTGGTCGATAAAGCCCTGTATGAAGCGAAGCGCCGCGGCCGCGATCGCGCCTGTTTAATCAGCGCGGTGAGCGCCAACGACGAACGCGATCTGACCATCATCAGCGCCGAATTCGAATCGGCGGCCGCGGACCGCAGGATTCACCTGGTCGACACCGGCGTCGCCGCCTGATCCGCGCCGCTAGGATTGCGGCCGGAACGGCCACATTCGACCGAGCACGCCGTCGCGCAAGTAGAACCGATGCCACAGGGCCGCCAGCGCGTGGATGCCGGCGAGCCCGAATAGAGCGTAGGCCAGGTAGCCGTGGATATCCTCCGTCGGATGGAACACCGCACGGTTCTTGGCAACTCCAGGGTTGATCTGGAACAGGCCGAAATCGAAGGCCCGGCCGTGATAGATGAACGTCACGAATCCCACAATGGGCGTGACGAACATCAGGGCGTACAGCGCCCAATGGAGCGGGCCGGACCAGCGCCGCGTGAGCGCGCCGACATCGGCCGGAAGCGCCGGTGGCGGACTCCTGCCGCGCCACCAGAATCTCGCGATGAGCGTGAGCCACAGCAGCAGGCCGATGAGCGCGTGCACGTTGATCCAGAACGCCTGCGTCGCGTCCGGCCACGAGTCGTGCAGGAGGCCCAACACGCCGACGACGATCACCAGCGCGAACATGATCCAATGAAAAGCTATGGCGCCCGAACCGTAGCGCGCGCGGGAGCCCGGGGATTGCCAATGATGAGAAGTGTCTGTAGCCATCGTTAACCTGTGTCGAGCGAGGATGAGTGCCGGCGCTTATCCTGACGACCTCCGCGACAAATGTAAAAGCCAATCGCTCCAGCGCGAAGGCACGCTTGCGCACCGACGCTCAGCGCCGATTTGCTGTTAGCATGATTGCCGAACGCCGGAGAGTCAGCTCATGAAGGGTGGGTAGGTGCAAGGTGCTGTGCAAGCGCGGCCGGCCGGGCGCGGAATCGCCCTCGAAAGTCTGCTGCTCGCGACCGTCGCGCTCGTGGTTCTCAACTTCCATCCGTTCGGTTCCGCCCACCTGCGCAGGCATTTCTCGCAGGACCTGGTGTATGCATGGTTCGGCGATGCGCATTGGCTGTACCCGCGCGCCTCATCGAGCGTGCTCGGCCGCAGTCCGCCGCGCGCGGTGGTCGTGCTGGTGGACGACCGGGCGCTGGCGCTGCGCGGCGCGCAGTGGCCCGTGCCCATCGTGTTTCACGCACAATTGCTCGCGGAACTCGAGGTGCTGCGTCCGCGCGCCGTGATGCTCGATTTTCTGCTGATCGAGCGCGCCGCGCCGGACGATGCCTGCGCGCTGCTGAGGTCGGCCGACACGCTGCACGGCGAGGGCATTCCGGTGTACCTCGCCGTCGCGGCCCGCGAGGATCTGGCGTCGCTCGAGGCGCCGCACTGCCTGAACGACTCCGGCCAACCGCTCGACGCCGGTCGGCTGCTCATTCCCGTCCCGGTACGCCGCCTGTACGACGATGCCGATTTCGTGAGCCGCCGCTACCCATTCGAGGACGCTGCCGTGCGCATGTACTGCGATGCCGCCGCCGGCGGCCAATGCGCCGCTACGCTCACCGGGGGCGTGTCGCCCGATGCCGGCTTCGATCTCGCCTGGTCGCCGGCCGCCGATCCCTTCAACGACCGCTGGTCGCGAACGGGATGCGCACGGCCGCCGGCCCGAAGCCGCGTGTTATTCGCAGCCGGCGTTCTGCCCCTCGAGACGGCCTGCCCCCCCATCGCGACGCTGTTCGCAAGCGCCCTGATGAGCCCGGCGGAGGATTCTGGCTTCGGTGCGCGCAATGAGCAGCTGTTCGGGCTCATGGAGGATTCTTTCGTGTTCGTTGGAGGCAACTTCCGGGGCAGCGGCGATCTCATCACGACGCCGATGCATACGCAGCTGCCGGGCGTTTACTATCACGCCGCCGCCTTTGAAAATCTGGTGGCGTTTGACGGCAAACCCAAAATACGCGAGGAGTATCGCCGCTTCAAAGTGGGCATCTACCTGTACGATCTGTCGGTGCTCTGGGCGCTGGCCGCGATATTTCTATGGCGTGAGCGCTGGATCGCCGCCGTGACCTTTGAGGGCGAGGCACTGTTTGCCCCGTCCACCGCGGCGCGCGCGCGGGTGGCGAAGCTCATTGCCCATACGCCTGCCGTCCTGTCGCTCGCCGCGCTGGTACTGGCGGCGCTGATGCTGGCGGCCTATCCAACTCTCCAGGCCGTGAGCATTCTGGCCGCGGTCGTGTCCTGGGTGTTGCTCGAAATCCTGGTCGTGTCGCGTCTCGAGCTCAAAATGCGGGTGCGCGCTGGCGCAATTTACGCGGCGGCACTGGGCTTGTCGCTGGCCGTGGTGGCATGCGCCATCTGGATCGGTTATCGGTGGCTGCGGCTGCCGCCCGGCGACTGGGTGGGCTATTTGGCGTTCGCCACGGTCGGTTTCTTCGTTGCGCACGGCGCAATCGTGGATTTCGGTCGACATGTGGGTTCGCTCAGGGCTGCGAATGCGGTGGAGGGTGACACGCAATGAAATACTTCGTTTTCGTCGCGCTATCGATGCTGGCGCCCTGCGGACTGTCGGCGGACCCGCCCACGACCCCCGGTCGCGACGCGTGCGCCGCCACGCACGATCGCATCCTCGGACCCAAATCGAAAGACCGATCCCTGCCGTTGATGAGCGGGGACGAAGCACATGGATTCCGGCCCGCGTGCAGCGTGCCCTGGAACGTCCTTAGTCCGCGCGGCGAGCCGGTTCCCATCGTCGCGTGCTTTCGCGGCAATCTCTTGCAGATCGACAACGAGAGCGCCTGCGGCGCGGGCACGGGGCGGCTGTGGGTTTCGCTTCGATGGGTGGTTACCCGCGCGCCGCCACCGGACAACGGCAATGGGGTGGTCTGCCAGCAGCTCGATACGGCTGCCTACGCCGGCTCGCGCGGTTTGACGCCCCCCTGCACGCCTCCCAGCCGCTAGGCGGAACCATTCACGCAGGCGCGGTATTCTCCGTGCACTTCTCTTCCCGTGGCCGCGCTAGGGGCGGACCCGACCGTTGATGATGCGGCTGCGCGGCTGCTCGGCCAGCGCTTCTGCGGCCTGCGCATCGCCGACGAACGGTACCTGTAAAGCGGCCTCGCGAGCCGGCACGATTTTGCGAGCGCTGCCGCGGCTCCAGAGATAGGTGTGCGGCAGGCCGAGCCGCTGACAGGACAGCGTGGGAGGGCTGCCGGGAATGACGATTCGCTCCGCGATGGCGCCCGCCAGTTTGACCATGAACCTTTGCGCCGGCCGCAACCCGTGGCGCGCGGTGAGACCGAGGCAGGCGCGAATCCAATCCGGAATGATGTCGACCGCGGCGCTCACCAACAAGGGTTGGATCCGGCGCAGCGGTGTCGGCAGCGCCGGTGCGACCCGCATGATGCGCAGGAACTCGAACACGATGTCGGAGGGTTCCAACCGCCCTCGCATGGAGTCGAACAAAGCCTGTACGTCGGCATCCGAGCGCGGCGCGTCGCGCGCACCGTACAGCCGCGCGGTCGGTGCCCCCTCCCGATACAGCCGGTCGAAATCCAACGAGCTCAGCGGCGACACGTAACGGCTGTACGCCGCACCGAAGCCGAAGCTCGCGGTGGCATGGACCCAGCGGAGCAGGTGTGCATCATTGGCGGAAAATGCTTCGCCCGCGGGCGTTTCTCCGCCGATCCGAGCGTGCATGCGGACCACGCTTCTGATCATGGGTTCGGAGATGCTCCGCGCCCCGTACACGGTCACCATGGCCGCCATTCCGGTGCGCCGCAAGCGCCCTACGGGATCCCTTCGAAACGAGGATTGCTGCCACACGCCCGTGCGCACGGCGGGCTCGGCCAGTTCGAGAATCACCGCGGCGATACCGCCCACCATCAGCGCGATCGGATTCTTGAAGATCCGCCAGGAAATGGAGTCCGGGGGCACCAGCGCCTCCTCGCCGACCGGGAGGCTGAAATCGATCTGCGGCCCCTGGGGTGGCTGTAGAAGCGCGCCGGCAGCGGACGCGAGGCTGAGCTGCACGCGTCGCGGCAGCCGGATGATCGGAGGCATGGGGCATTATACCCGCTGGCCCGCTCGAATTCGCCGCCGCTTGTCCCGGCGCCGGCTAGGCCGAGCCAAAGAGCTTGGCGATGGTGCCGACCGCAAGTTCCGCCTCGGCGCGATCGGGTTCGGTCGTGGCGTCGTTGAAGCCGTAATAGTCGTTGTCGCCGACCTCCTGAAAGACCAGGCCGTCGCGTCGCGGCACGAACGATACGCCCTGGTAGTACAGTCCATAATTGATTTCAGGCTGCGGGATCAAGCGCGTCAATTGCCCCCGGACCGGAGTAATCGACTGATCGTCGAACAACGCGCGCGCACCGTAGCCGGTGGCATTGATGAGCGTCCTCTGCGCCAACGAGGCCAGATCGCTCGGCGCGTGGAACTCGGCGATTTCGAACCTGCCGCCGCTGCCGAGGAAATCTGCCATCAACAGGCGCGAATAGGCGCTGAGGTTGAACATCATCAGCGTATTGCGCCGCAGATAGCGGTGCGCGAACGGATGGCTGCCGGGCGGGTAATCCTGGCTGTTCGGTATCAGATCGTCGATCAGTTCGCGCTGTAAATCGGCAAATTTCGGCCGATCGTCCGGCCCCGCATCGCGGCGCCGCCGCGTGTCCGGATCGTCCGAGACGTTATACGAGTCGATGAATTCGACCGGAGCGCCCGGCAGCCCGAGCAAGGTCTGGTACGTTTGGTACGAATAGCGGGCCATGCTCTGCCAGGCCTGCTTGAATGCGGGAGTGGCGTACTCGTCGAAGCAGATGCGCGAGTCGGGGGTCCACAATCCGGTGGCCAGCGATGAGCGAACGTTCGGCGGGAGCTCCTTCGCGTAGATCGTCACGCGCGCTCCGGCACGCTGCAGCAACAGCGCCGATGTCAGTCCCAACGCTCCGCAACCGATGACTGCAATGTCGCGTTCGCCGGTGGCCATCGCCTTTTGCACGGCGACGGCGCTCGATCCCCACGAGAGCGACCAGCCGCTGCCGCCGTGGCCGTAATTGTGCACCACGTTCTTTTGTCCGACTCGTTCGAGCTCGATGCGCGGACCCTGCGCGCGAAAGGGGCGCGTGCACACCGTGATGCGGGTAATGCGGTCGGTTCCGGCGCGAATGCGCGGAAACACCAGCGGCGCCGGCGGCGCCGCTGGCCCCGCGCCAGCGCGCAGGCCGAGACCGCAGCCCTGCAGGGCGCCGGCGATGAGAGCGGCTCCGGTTCCCGCCAGCACGTCACGGCGGCGAATTTGACCTGGCATCGAAGATCCCTGCGTTGGCTTCGGCATATACTATAGAAAATTTGCGCGAGCCGGCAGTTGGGATAGCGGCCATGTTCAAGCGAGTACTACTCTGCTACGACGGTTCGGACGCCGGCCGGCGTGCCTTGCGCCGCGGCGCCGAACTCGCCATCCTGCTGAACGCGCAGGCGCACGTTCTGCTGATACGTCCCAGCGGCATTCAGGATCCATTCCTGGTGGCGGGAGCCACGGGACATGCCTGCATCGTCGATGATGCAAGCCGGCGTTACGAGCGCATGCTGGGCGAGTCGGTGCAATGGCTCCAGGAGCGCGGCGTCGCCGCCCTAGGGTATCTGTCGAGCGGCAACACCATCGATCAGATCGCCGCCTTCACCAAGCGGCTCGACATCGATCTGATCGTCCTAGGCCATTATCCGCAGCCGTCCGGGGGGTTCTGGTGGTCCGGTGCGCAGCGCGCGTCTTTGGCCGAGCGCGTCAACTGCTGCGTGTTCGTGGCGGTGGACGACCGCCGGGACCGCATGTCAGGCGCCGACACGGTCACCGCAAACTGAAGCACAGGCGCCGCGCGCGGGCCATGCAATGGCGCGGCGGCGCGCCGTGCCGGCGGAGAGTCAAAGTGCCATGACCAGTGCGCCGGCCGCGACGAGCGTGGCGCCGATGGCCACTTTCCAGGTCAATGCTTCACCCAGGAAGGCCACGGCGAAGACCACCACCAGGACGACACTGAGTTTGTCGATGGGCGCCACGCGCGACGCCGGCGCCAGCTGCAGCGCCCGGTAGTAGCACAGCCACGATACCCCGGTTGCCGCGCCCGACAGCACCAGGAAAACGACGCCTTTCGGCGACAGCATATCGGGACGTTGCCATTCGCCGCGCGCCGAGACGAGGGCCGCGCTCACGAGGAGGATGACGACGGTCCTGACGAAGGTCGCCAGGTCCGAATTGAGTTCGCTGACGCCCACCTTGCCGAAGATCGCGGTCAGGGCGGCAAACGCGGCGGATCCGAATGCGTAGATTCTCCAGTCCAAGCTCACGACAGTTCTCCGGTGCATGGCGCTCGCGGCTGGGATCCGCGACTCCGCTGCGGCGACCAGGATAACGCAGGGCGAGCACTGCCGGAACCCATGCAATGCCGCATCGGCTCTGACACACTAGCCGTGCATGTCCACCCCCGAAGAATTCGGCTACCAGCAGCAGCTCAACCGCGCGTTGAGCACGCGGGATCTGGTGATCTACGGCATGATATTCATGGTCCCCATCGCGCCGTTCTCGCCGTTCGGATTCGTGTGGAACGAAGCCAAGGGCATGGTGCCGCTCGCGTATCTGATCGGCCTCATCGGCATGCTGTTCACGGCCATGAGCTATGCGGAGATGTCGCGCGCATTTCCGCTCGCGGGGTCGGTATACACCTACGCCCATCGCGGCCTGCACGAGGTGGCGGGATTCTTCTCCGGCTGGCTGATACTGCTCGACTACATCCTGGTCCCGGCGCTGCTCTATCTGTTCAGCGCCGTCGCGCTGCGTCCCCTGTTCCCGCGCATGCCCGAGTGGCTCTGGCTGGTCGGTTTCATCGGCATCAACGCCTATGTCAATCTGCTCGGCATCCAGTTCACCGCCAAGGTCAACCGCTACATGCTGCTGATGGAGCTGGCGGTGCTGGCGCTCTTCATCCTGCTGGGACTGCTCGCGCTGTACCGCGGCGCCGGTGCGGGCGGACTGACCTTGAGGCCGATCTATGACCCCAGCGCGTTCTCGCTGTCGCTGGTGGTCGGAGCCACCTCGGTTGCCGTGCTCTCGTTTCTCGGCTTCGACGGGATCTCGACGCTGGCCGAAGAAAGCCGCGGCGGGGAGAAATCGGTTGGTCGGGCCGTGCTGCTGTCGCTCGTGCTGGTGGGCGCGCTGTTCATGCTGCAGACGTGGATCGCCACCGACTTGGCGCGGGGCATGCGCTTTTCCTCGCCCGAGACCGCGTTTTACGAAATCGCGGAGCGGGCGGGCGGCACGTGGCTGCGGCTGATTTCGGTGGTGGCGGTGGTGATTGCCTCCGCGCTCGCGAATGCCATTGCGGCGCAGGCTGCCGTATCGCGAATCCTGTTCGCGATGGCGCGCGACGGCAAGCTTCCGGCCGTGCTCGGCAAAATTCACCCGCGCTATAAAACCCCCTACGTGAGCACGTGGGCGGTGGCGCTGGTGTCATTGCTGGTGGGCTTGTTCTTCTCCGCGCGCATGGACGACTTGACCCGCATCGTGAATTTTGGCGCCCTGACGAGCTTCGTGCTGCTGCATCTGGCGGTCATCAACCACTTCTTCATTCGTCGGCGCAGCGGCCGGTGGATGCGGCACGTGGTTTTCCCGCTGGTGGGGGCGTCGGTCATCGGCTTCGTGCTGTACGAGATGGATCGGCCGGCGAAGATTCTGGGTGCGTGCTGGATTGCGATCGGCATCGTTTATTACGGCGTGCTCACGACCGTGTTGAAAAAGCCGGTCGAGCTCGAGATATGACGCGGAGCGATTACTCCAGCACGATGCGGGGAAAGTACAACGATACCGTCCAGTTCGGCACATCGACGATTTCGCTGATGCGCAGATCGCCGCAGACGCTGCACAGCATGTACGCATCGACTGCCGGCATGCCGTGGCGCTTGCAGAGCAGATCGATCATCGAGCGGACGGCGCAGCGCGCCGCCTCCATCAAGTCCGGACCGATGCCGGTGGCCACTTCGTAGCCCTTAGCATCGAGATGCCGGGTCACCGGTCCCGGCGTCGTGAATCGCGGATACGCCAGGGGCGTGCGTTTGATGAGGTTGAATTCGAGCGCGACCTTCATCGGGCTTTCGATCGCGGTCCCGCAGACCTCGCCGTCCCCTTGCGCGGCATGCGTGTCGCCCACCGAAAATAACGCGCCCGCGACTTCGACCGGCAGAAATAAATCCGTGCCCTGCGCGATATCGCGAACGTCCATGTTTCCGCCCACGCGGCGCGGCGGAACGATGCTGTGCACGCCAGGTTCGGCCGGGGCGAGGCCGATGGTCCCGGTGAACGGTTTGAGGGGCACCCTGGCCCAGCGACCGAACAGGGCGGGCGCCATGGTCGCGGGATCGTACTGCCACAGATGCAGCGCCGCGTCCTTGAATTCATCGGCGAGCAGTCCAAAACCCGGGATGTTGGCGGTCCAGCCCCATCCGGATGGGCCGAACGAGAGCAGCGTCACCTTCAACACATCGCCGGGTTCCGCTCCCTCGACGAAAATCGGCCCGGCGACCGGATTGATTTTGGCGAAATCCAGGCTCGCAATGGCGGCGGCGGTCGAGGCGCGGGATAGTTGGCCACCCGACGCATCCGGCACGTCGAATTCGATGGACTCCCCCGGGCCGATGCGCAAGGCGGGCGCTATGGCATTGTTCCATCCGTAGTGATGCTGATGGGCATGGATGGTGTGTCGGCGCGCCACGACGTCCCCGCCGCTCATGGCGTCGACGACGCGGCGGGGTGCGGCAACGCGGCGACCTGCTTGGCAGTGACGCTGGCTTTGAACCGGTTGCCGAAGTTGCCGCGCACATAGTTGACGACGTCGGCCACCTGCGCGTCGGTCAGATACGCTGCGCGCCACGGGCCGGCGCCGGTTGACGCCAGACCGAATGCCGGCATGCCGTTCTTCCCGTTGAGCACCGTCAGCGCCACGTACTGCCACGAGGCCAGGGCAGGGTCGCCGGCGAGTTTCGGATAATGACCGGCTCCCGCCGCGCCTTGCGCCCCCGGCATGTGACATCCCTGGCAGATGTGGCCGTAAATCTCTGCGCCGCCGAGCGTGGCGAGCTCGCGCGTCGGCGTGAACGATGCATCATCGGCGAGCGCGCCGGCGCCGACCGCCGTCAACACCCCAGCGGCCCCGCAGCGGCGCGCCGCACGCAGAACACCCGGCTTCATGCCGTGTCCCCTTGCGCCACTGCACGCTGGTGCAAACGACCGACGGCGTCGAGGGCGGAGGTGACCGCGCCTTCCTGCCAGCCGCCGATGAAGGAGGCGTGTTCGCCCGCCAATACGATGCGCTCGTCGATCTGGCATAGATCGTCATAGTGTTTGACGCGGGCATCCCGGCTCCACATGCCGAAGCAACCCATGGTGAATGGCGCCCGATGCCACGCGACCGCAACGCCGTTATCGAACTCGCGAGAATACTGAGGATGAATCTGGCTGCCGTACTCAACCGCCTTTTGCACCCGTTCCTGCGGCGTCATGGCGGTAAATTCCATGGCATCGGGGCCCCAGATGTAGGCCCCCAACAACACGCCCTTGCCGCCGCTGTGGTACCCGGTGCTCGGATAGCCGATGTTGGTGATGGGCAGATCCGTGTAGGTGACTCCCCCATAGATATGGTCGTCCTCTTCCCAAAAGCGGCGCTTGAATTGCAGGCCCACCTTGACCGCCGACGCGTAGGGCACTGCCGAAATCGCCGCCGCCATGGCGGGCCCGACATTCATGGGTATCTGCGCCAATATGGACAGCGGAATCGTGCACACGCACCAGTCCGCCGTCGCGCGCAGCCGGCTCCCGGGGCGGGCGCCGTCTTCGTAGGTCGCCGTGACGCCGTGCGGGTCCTGGTGGATATCGATGACCTTCGCGTTGTAGCGGATCAAGGGACCCAATTCGCGGCCAAATGCCTCGCCGATCCGGCCCATGCCGCCCACCGGTTGAAACAACGCCGTCTGCATGTCGAACGCATCGCCGCTGGGGATGCCCTGCCACAAGCTCGAGGTCAGGATATCGGAGAGGCCCACGGGCTCGGAAGGGACGGGGCGCGCGCTCAAACCGCCGCCGGGCGCCTTTTTGAAGCCGCGACGGTCGCTCACGGAGTCGCTCGCAACATAGGCGAAGTTCTTGTCGAGCGCGCCCCATGACCGCAAGGACTCGAGCAGCTTCTCCTGATCTTCCTTGCTGACCGATGCATCCAAGGCGCTTTGCCGGGTCGCCTTCGCCAGCAGTTCGGCCACATGACCCTGATAGTCCGCCTTGATCTCGCGATAGCGTTGCGGTTTGCCGCCGAATGCGCGGCTGCTGTGCAGGTAGGCGTTGTAGTTCACCTGCACGAAGGCCTCTAGAGGCACGCCCAGCTTCTTGCAGTAGTCGAGCATGCCGCGATGATGGTAGGGAATTCGCCACGGGCCGGGGTTGATGTACAGATCCCCCTCGAACCGGCATTCCTGGGTCGCTCCGCCCAATTCGGTGTACCGGTCCCCGCCGCGCAGCGTCCAGTTGCGCCCGCCGGCGCGGGCATTGTATTCGAGCACCTGAACCTTGTAGCCCGCGTTGCGCAGTTCGTACGCAGCTGTCATTCCCGCCATACCGGCGCCGAGAACCAGCACCGATGCGCCGCGCGGCGCGCCCTGCAGATCGATCGGACCCCGATAGGGAGAGTCCGCGGCGACGCCCATCGTGCTCATCGCCTGGTACATGGCCGCCCCGCCCGCGGTGACGCCGATCATCCGCAGCAGATCGCGGCGGCTGATCTCAGAAGAGGCAGAATCAATGGCCATCGTTTCTCCGGTGCTGCCTGCCGCCTGGGCGCCCGCCCCGGTCCAATCGGCAGGTGGAGTTAGTTATCACATGTGCGGCGGAGCAACAAGGGGAACTCCCTGCCGTGTTCCGGGGCGCCCGACTCCGTCGAGCGCACAAGTTCGGTGGTCAAATCGGCCCTTCAGGGCCCTGATTCGAGACTTAGCGCCGAAAATGCGCATTTTTTTTCGACACTTTCGCGGAGCCGTGTCAAACTCTGCGCCCGTTAACAGCCAGCGCACACGCGAACCCAAGCACGTGATCGTCCGGAGATTGCGCGGCAGCGCCGTGGCTTTTACTCCGGTTGATCCCATTTACCCCGAAACCGTCATGGAAGTTTGATATGGCCCGTACAACCCCACTTTCCGATATCCGCAATATCGGCATCATCGCCCACGTCGACGCCGGCAAGACGACGACGACCGAGCGCATCCTGTATTACACGGGGCGTAAGCACACCATCATCGACATTCACGACACCAAGGATCTGAAGACGTCGACGACCACCGACTATTTGGAGCAGGAACAGAAGCGCGGCATCACCATTCAAAGCGCCGCGGTCTCGGCATTCTGGCGCGACAAGAAGATCAACCTGATCGACACTCCGGGCCACGTCGATTTTACCATCGAGGTCAACCGCAGCCTGCGGGTGCTCGACGGGGCCGTGGTGGTGTTCGATGGCGTCGCCGGCGTCGAGCCGCAATCGGAGACCAACTGGCGCCTCGCCGACAACTACCACGTACCGCGCATGTGCTACGTGAATAAAATGGACCGCAGCGGCGCGAATTTCCTGCGCTGCGTGGACATGATCAAAAAGCGCCTGGGCGCCCGGCCCTTGCCGGTGCAGCTGCCGATCGGCTCGGAAGATAATTTCAAAGGCATGATCGATCTGGTCGAGATGAAGGCGCTCGTGTGGGAGTCGGACGACAAGGATGCCGTGTGGCAGGTCCTCGAGATCACCCCCGACATCGCCGACAAGCTCAAGATCACCACGCCCAGCGACCGCGCGATTCTCGCCTCCATCGACAAGTACCGTACCGAGCTGATCGACACCTGTCTCGAGCAGGACGACGAGGCGATGGAAGCGTATCTCACCGACGGCACGGTTCCCTCCGGCGACGTGTTGCGCAAGGCGCTGCGCAAGGGCACCTTGAATACGTCGTTCACCATCGTGCTGTGCGGCTCATCTTACAAGAACAAGGGCGTTCAGCAGGTGCTCGACGCGGTCGTGGATTATCTGCCGGCTCCCACCGACGTGCCGGCCATCAAGACCGTCGACGCCGACGGGGAACCCATCGGTGAGCGCAAGTGTTCGGACGACGAGCCGTTCTCGGCGTTGGCCTTCAAGGTGATCAACGACATCTACGGCGCTCTGACCTTCGTTCGGGTCTATTCCGGCGTTCTGACCAAGGGCGCCTCGGTGCAGAATTCCACGCGCGGCAAGCGCGAGAAAATCGGCCGCATGGTCGAAATGTTCGCCAAGGAAGCCAATCCCGTCGAGGAAGCGCGGGCGGGCGACATCATTGCGTTGGTGTCGCTCGCGGATACCGAGACCGGCGACACGCTGTGCGACTCGGCGAACCCGGTGGTCCTCGAGCGGATGCGCTTCCCGGAACCGGTCATCAGTGTGTCCGTCAAATCCAAGCTCAAGTCCGAGCAGGAAAAATTCGGCGCCGCTCTCGGCAAAATGGTGCGCGCCGATCCCTCGCTGCATCTGGAGACGGATCGCGAGACCGGGCAGACCATTTTGCGCGGCATGGGCGAGTTGCATCTCGAGGTCACCCTGGATCGCATGCGCACCGAGTTCGGGGTCGAGGGCACCATGGGAGAGCCGCAGGTGGCCTATCGCGAGACCATCACCAAGAGAGTCGACGAACAGTACATCCACAAGAAGCAGACCGGCGGCTCGGGTCAGTTCGCCGAAGTGTGGATCACGTTCGAGCCGCTGGAGCGCAGCGCCGGGTTCGAGTTCGTCGACAAGACCGTCGGCGGATCGGTGCCCAAGGAGTTCGTGCCGGCCGTCGAGAAGGGGTTGAAGATTCAAAAGGAAGACGGAGTGCTGGCGAAGTACCCCACCGTGGATTTTCGCGCGACGCTCACCGACGGCAGCTACCACGACGTCGATTCGAACGCGCTCACCTTCGAAATTGCGGCGAAGGCCGCGTTTCGCGAGGGTATCCGCAAGGCGGGACCGATTCTGCTCGAGCCGGTGATGAAGGTGGAGACCGTCACGCCCGGGGACTATCTCGGCGATGTGATCGGCGACATCAATCGGCGCCGCGGCATGATCCAGGACCAGCTGGAACGCGGCACGAACATCGCCGTGGTGGCGACCGTACCGCTGTCGGAAATGTTCGGCTATATCGGGCAGCTGCGCGGCATGACCAGCGGTCGAGCCTCGTACACCATGGAGTTCTCGCACTACGAACCGGTGCCGCGCAACGTGGCGGACGAGGTGATCGCGGAGGCGGGCAAACCCGCAGCCGTGGCCAGCTAGCCAGCGAGAGGCGGACCGGCGACCGGGTCCGCACCGAACGAGCGCGCACGCCGCGGCGCGCTCGTCTGCGGGCCCCTAGCTGGAACATTCATGAACAACGGAGCATCGAAGCAGGCGGACACGAGATACCGATCGTTCATGAGTAGTTCGGGCTAGCGATTCAGCCGGAATACCCGCTCGGCATTGGTTTGCATCAGCATCTTCTTGTGTTCGGCGCTCAGGGCGAATGCATCGTAGGCCGCAACCTCGTCGGCGGATTGCTGATACGGATAATCCATGGCGTAGATCACCCGGTCGGGTCCGAGCACGTCCATGCAAAATTTGATCGACGGCTCCCAGCCCTGACCGCTGGTCGTGATCCAAATGTTCTTTTTGAAATAGTACGAGACGGGGTGGCGCAGCTTGACCGCCGGCGCGCCGCCACGCAGGCCGGGCTTGCCGTCGGCGTTGCTCTGCATCCAATCGAAGCGATAGAGCAGCAGCGGCATCGCTTCGCCCATATGCCCGATGACCAGGCGAAAATTCGGAAAACGATCGAACGCGCCGGAGAAGATGAGACCCATGGTGTGCATCCACACCTCGTGCGTGAAGCCGGCGAGGGCGCCGCCGAAGCCGCGAAATTCATAGGGTTGCGCCCATGCTTTCGGCGGAATGGTGGGATGAATGTACAGCGCCGCGTCATTGGCCTCGAGCGCTTCGATGATCGGCCAGAATTCCAGCTCATCGAGATATCGGCCGCGAAAATGCGAATTGAGCACGGCGCCGTTGAGGCCGAGCCTCTGTATGCCGCGTTCGATCTCGGCGACCGCACCCTTGACGTCCTGCGGCGCGAACACCGTGAGCCCGGCGAAGCGGTGCGGATGGCGGCCGATCGCCTCGGCGAGACGATCGTTGGCGAGGCGCGCGAGGGCCGTGCCCTCGTCGGACTCGAGCACTTGCACCCCGGGAGCCGTCAGCAACAACAACTGCATGGCGATGCCCAACTGATCCATGCGCGCGATTCGCCGCTCGCCGACATCCATCAGTTGGTCCTGCAGATCGCGGAGCTTCGAGAACATGCCCGCCATCCGCAGCGAGGGATCGTCGGGGGCGTCGGAGCGGGCCAAGAGGCGCACCTGCGCCTCGAGAATCTCGGGGATATTCCACGCCTCCTCGGTGGCGATTCGCCGGTACGGGGGATCGCGGTCGATTTCGCGATGAGGCGGGGCCAGACCCCGTTTGGCGTCGGCATCGTTCGTCACTTCGACGTTCCACATAGGGCTATCTCCAGGAGAGAACCCGCTCAGTGTGATCCATTGGCGTAGAGCTTCACCACCTCGTAGAGGAAACGGCGTCCGTCCATCAGGGAACTGACGCGTATCCGCTCGTTGAGCCCGTGCGCGTGGCTGCCCTCGGCGTCATGGAACATGCCCGACAGGCCGTAGGTGGGAGTCCCGGCGGCGTTCAAGAAGCGTCCGTCGGTGGCGCCGGTCGACATGCTCGGCACGATCGCCACGCCCGGCCATAGTTCGGCGGCGACCTTGCGCACCGGCCCCATGATGTCGGGCGAGAGCGGCGGGAGCGGCGACTGCGTCCCCGGATCGCCGGTGGGCGCCACCGTGATCTTCGCGTCGCCGAGCACAGCGATGATCTCCTGCTGAACCTCGGCGATGGGCACGCCCGGCAGTATTCGGCAATTCACGTTCGCATGGGCGTGTTGCGGCAAGGCGTTGGCGGCGTGACCGCCGTTGATTTCGGTCGCGACGCACGTGGTGCGCAGGATGCCGTTCCATCCGGGGTTGACGGCCCACAGCCGCTCGACCGCTGGCTCATCGCGCGGATCCCGAAGCACCGCCAGCATGTCGGCGCCCAGCTCGGGAGCGACCAGGCGCGATTCCGCTTCGAGATACCCGCGCGTCGCCTGGTTGAGCGCAACCGCGAAATCATGAGCGCCCAGCTTCGCCAATCCCGCGCTCAGCCGCACGATGGGATTGTTCTTCGTCGGCCGTGAACTATGGCCGCCGACATCGGTGGCATCCAGCGCAAAGTCCTGGTAGACCTTCTCGCCGGCCTGGATCTGCAGCGCCAGCGGCTTGTCGTTCTTGTCGAGTTCACCGCCCGCACCTTCGTTGAGCGCGAACGCGGCGCTGAGCACGTCCGGGTGCGTGTCGATCAGCCATTTGACGCTGTTGAACACATCGGGCGTTTCCTCGCCGCATGTGAGCGCCAGTTTGATGTCGCGCCGGGGTTTGAAGCCCTCCGTCCGGTAACGCATCAGCGAGTCGGTGAATACGGCGGCCATGGCCTTATCGTCGCTGGCGCCGCGTGCATAGAACCAGCCGTTCTCCTCGACCAGCGTGAACGGATCGCGCTCCCAATCCTCGCGTTTGGCCTCGACGACATCGATATGTGCGAGCAGCAGGATCGGCTTGGTGCGCTTGTCCGTCCCGTGCAGGACGGCCACCAGCGCGCCGTCGTTGGGCCTGTCCGCGGGCGCCAGGATCTGCGTGTCCGCCGCGGGAATCCCCGCGCTCAACAGGCGCGCCCGCATGGCCTGCGCGGCGCGTGTGCAACTGCCGACGGACCGCGTCGTATTGGTCTCGACCAACTCCTTGTACAGCGCGCGAAAGGCCGCCTCGTCCTGCGGGGGCGCGGCCGCCGCGACCAGCGTCACCAACAGACCCGCAAGGCCGCCGATCGACAATCCTCGAGCCACTACGCGCATGCATGATCTCCCCGGGGTGAGCGAGCGCAGAGCGTGCGGCCTGGCGCGGGCAATTTCAAGCGTCACGTGGCGGAGCTTCGGGGGTATGATTCCCACCCCGGAAGATCGCGAGGAATCCATGCCGATCATCACTCGTCTCTCATGGCTTGCGGGTATGTTGATCGCGGCGCTGCCGGCGCCGTGTTGGGCCGCGGCCGAGCCGCCGTTGGCGCCCTCGAATCCGTTCTATGCGCCGAGCAGCCTGCCGTTTCAGGCCCCGCCCTTCGATCGGATCAAGGACGGCGATTACCAGCCGGCAATGGAAGCCGGGATGGCGCAGCAGGAGGCTGAAGTTCGCGCGATCGCGGACAATCCGGCCGAACCGACGTTCGACAACACGCTGGTGCCGTTGGAGAAGAGCGGGCTGCTTCTGGAACGTGCTCGCGCGGCCTTCGATGCCGTCGCGGAGGCCAATACCAACCCGGCACTGCAGGCGGCCAAGGCGGCGCTCGCGCCGAAGCGGGCGGCGCACCACGATGCCATTTACTTGAATGCCAAGCTGTTCGCCCGGGTGGCGGCTATCTACCGGCAGCGGGCATCGCGCGGCCTCAACGCGGAAGCGCGCCGCTTGATCGAGGTCACTTACGACGAGTTCGTCCACTCGGGCGCAAACCTCCCGGAGGCCGATAAGGCCAAACTGAGGCAATTGAACGAGGAGGCCTCGACGCTCTCCGACACGTTCACGACCAAGCTGCTGGCGGCGACCAAGGAGGCCGCCTTTCACACGACCTCGGCGGACGCGCTGGCGGGGTTGAGCGATGCGCAGCTCGCGGCGGCGGCGCAGGCGGCACAGAGCCGGCATGCGGACGGTTATGTGCTGGCAATGCAAAACACGACGCAGCAGCCGGCGTTCGTGTCGCTGCGGGATCGCGCCACGCGGCAATCCCTCTTCGAGCGTTCTTGGGGGAGGTCGGAGCGGGGGGACGGGAACGACACGCGGGCTACGATTGCGCGCCTTGCGCAGCTGCGCGCCGAGCGCGCCAAGTTGCTGGGGTATGCCAACCACGCCGCGTGGAAGTTGGCGGATCAGATGGCGAAGACTCCGCAGGCGGCGCTCGAATTCATGGACGCGCTGGCGCCCGCGGCCACCGCGAAGGCGGCGCGCGAGAGCGGCGACATCCAGTCGCTGATCGATGCGCAACACGGGGGATTCACCCTCGAGCCGTGGGATTGGGAGTATTACGGCGAGCAGGTGCGCAAGGCCAAATACGCACTCGACGACGCGCAGGTCAAGCCCTACTTCGAACTCGGCAACGTGCTCGTCAACGGCGTCTTCTACGCCGCCCATCAGCTATACGGCATCACATTCACCGAGCGCAAAGACATTCCGGTATACCAACCCGAGGTGCGCGTGTTTCAGGTCGACGACGCGGACGGCAAGCCGCTCGCGCTGTTCTATTGCGACTATTTCAAGCGCGACAACAAGAACGGCGGCGCCTGGATGTCGTCCTTCATGGTCCAGTCGACGCTGCTCGGGACGCGGCCCGTCATCTACAACGTCGCCAATCTGCCGCATCCCGCGGCCGGCGAGCCCGCGCTCATCAGCTTCGACGATGTCCGGACCATGTTCCACGAATTCGGCCACGCGCTGCACGGCATGTTCGCGAATGCGCGGTATCCGAGCCTGTCGGGCACGGCGACCGCGCGCGATTTCGTGGAGTTCCCCTCGCAGTTCAACGAGCATTGGGCCGTCTATCCCGCCGTCTTCGAGCATTACGCCAGGCATTACCGGACGGGCGCCCCCATGCCGGCCGAACTGGTCGAGAAAATCAAGAGCGCCGAGAATTCCAACGAAGGATACAGGCTGACCGAACTGTTGGCCGCCGCGGAACTCGACATGCAGTGGCATGTGCTGCCCGCGTCGGCGCCGCTTCAGAATCCCGACGACTTCGAACAGCAGGCGCTGGCGCGGACCCATCTGGACATACCCGCGGTGCCGCCGCGGTACCGGTCCAGCTATTTCAGCCATATCTGGGCGAGCGGATATTCAGCCGGCTATTACGCGTATCTGTGGACGCAGATGCTCGATGACGATGCCTACCAATGGTTCGATGAGCATGGCGGTTTGACGCGCGCGAACGGCGAGCGCTTCCGCCGGATGATTCTCTCGCGCGGCAACACCCAGGACCTGGCGGCCATGTATGCGGCGTGGCGCGGCCGGCCGCCCCGCATCGATGCCATGATGAAGTACCGCGGGCTTGACGCCGCTCCGTGACGCGGCGCAGTCATGCGCCGTGTTCGCGCAGCGCCGCGATGAATTCCTGCCCGTAGCGCGCCAGCTTGCCCTCGCCCACGCCGCGGATACTCGCGAACTGGCCGAGCGTCTGAGGTCTTCGCGCGACCATTTCGCGCAACGTGGCGTCGTGAAAAACGACGTAGGGGGGCAATCCCTGCCGGTCCGCCAGCTGTTTGCGCAGCGCCCGCAACCGCTCGAACAGCGCGTCGCCGTCCGCCGTTGCGGCGGCTTCGGGCCGCGGCGGGCGCGCCCGGACGGTCTTGGCGGCTCTCGCCACCGTCACGGTGCGTTCGTTGCGCAGCACCTGCCAGCTCGACTCGTTGAGCGACAGCACCGCATAGCCGTCCTGGCTCTGGTCGACGAGGCGCTGGTGCACCAAAGAGCGCGCCAATGACCGCCATACCTCCACCGGACGCTGTTTGCCGATCCCGTACACGCTCAAACTGTCATGCCCCCGGCTTTGCAGCCGCTCGGTGCGCGCCCCTCGCAGGATTTCGATGACGTAGGCGGCGCCATAGCGTTCGCCGCGCTGCGCCAAGCGCGCGATGCACGACAGGAATTGGCGCGCATCCGCGCTGTAGTCCTGCATGGTGCGGGTCTCGCAGCAGTTGTCGCACGCCCCGCACGGACCGCTGAACGCCTCATCGAAGTACTGCAACTGAATGGCGCGCCGGCACTCGCTCGACTCCGCGTAATTCAACACCTGGCGCAATTGTTGGCGCGCAATGCGCTGTTCATTTTCCGTCTTTTGCTGGATGAGAAATTCCGCGGTGCGAATATCGGAAGCGCCGAAGAACAAGGTGCAGTGCGCCGGATCCCCATCGCGTCCGGCGCGGCCGGATTCCTGGTAATAGCTCTCCAGGCTCTTCGGCAGGTCGTAATGGATGACCCAGCGGACGTCCGGCTTGTTGATGCCCATTCCGAAGGCGATGGTCGCGACGATCACCTGGGCATCGTCGCGAATGAATGCCTCCTGATTGCCGCGCCGCGTTTCCGCGTCGAGTCCGGCATGATAGGGGAGCACCCGGACGCCGTCGGCGTGCAACCGCGCGGCAACTTCATCGACGCATCGGCGCGACAGGCAATAGACGATTCCGGCGCCGCCCGCGCGCACTTGCGCCAACAAGTCGTCGTAGCTGCGCTTGGTCTTGGGGCTCACCCGGTAAAACAGGTTGGGGCGGTTGAAACTCGCGAGATGCACGGCCGGATCGCGCAACGCGAGTTGCCCGATGATGTCGGTTCTGACGCGTGGCGTGGCGGTTGCCGTGAACGCCAGGAGCGGAACCTGCGGATGGCGCCGGCGCAGGGCGGACAATTGGCGATACTCCGGCCGAAAATCGTGGCCCCATTCGGACACGCAATGCGCCTCATCGATGACGAAGGCGCTGATCCCCGGCCCGTTGCTCAAGGAATTTAAGGGGCCGTCGAGAAATTCCGTGAGCACCAGGCGTTCCGGCGCCAGGTATACCAGCTTGTAGTCGCCCCTCAACAGGCCTTTCAGCCGGCGGGAGATTTCATTGGGCTCGATGCTAGAATTGATGAGCGTGGCGGGGATATCGTTGTCCTGCAGCTGGCGCACCTGGTCCTGCATGAGCGCGATCAGAGGCGAAACGACCACGCTCACGCCCGGCTGCAGCAGCGCCGGCAGCTGGTAACACAGCGATTTACCGCCGCCCGTCGGCATGAGGGCCAGTACGTCGCGGCCGGCGATCACGTCGCGGACCACCGCTTCCTGGCCGGGGCGAAAGGTGTCGAATCCGAAAAGTCGTTTCAATGCGCTGGTCAAGGGGACGGTCATGGCGCGCATTCTAGCCATCCTGACGCGAACCGACTGATGGTGGCGTTAAGTTAACTCGGCGAATCCATGGCCCGCAAACCGTTGAGCCTACCGGGCGATGGGCTATCATCACCGGGCCCCTACAGGCGCGAGAGGTGCCATTGAACCACACCAAGCCGTGGCCGGGAATTCTAGCGATGCTGGCGGCATTGGCCCTGGCCGGACCGCAGGCGGCCGCCGCTGCGGTTACGCAGCTGCAGGTGCGGGTGGTGACCGGCGCGCAGGAGTTGGCCGCGGGCAGCCAGCTGGAATTGCGGATCTACGAAGCCGGCAAAGGCGTGCGGCACATTCCGCTGACGCACGGCGAATCGTGGCCGCGCGATGCGACGTTGGTGATTCCGGTGACGCTCACCGACCCGCTCGATCCGCGGGGCGTGGCGCGCTTCGGCCTGTATTACCGGGCGGCGAGTCCTCTGGCGCCACCCTGGGAAGTGGTCGCCGCCGATGTCGATGTCTCTTCGGGAGGCGAAGCGCCGCAACGCCTGCTGAACACGACGCTATCCGGGGTCATCGCGCGCCAGGGCGAACTCGCCACCGACGAGCGCGATGCGGGGTCCCTGACCTGTGTCATCGACGCGGACTGCGACGACCACCGTCAATGCAACGGGCGCGAACGCTGCGCCCCGGGCAGCGCCGGCGCGGACGCTCGCGGTTGCGTGAAGGGATCGCCCATCGTCTGTCCGGTGAATCAAGTGTGCACCGAGGCGCACGGTTGCCAGGGGCTCAACGCGGCGTCGCCCCCGCCGCCCGCGGGCCCGGTGCCGCCTGCCGCGGCCGCCACACCGCACTAGCTCAGCGGACCGGGCTTGAACGATGCGCGCGCATCCGTGCGCGCGACTTTTTGCAAAGCGACACCCTGACGATCACATCCATGCTGCCGGGTGTCCCACAGAATTATCATGAAAAGCGCGCTTTTGCGCTCTGTGGTATCGCACGAATCAGCGGTTGATATGTCAAGGGCCGACCTGGCCGCGCCCTGGCCTCTCAACGGCCGCTTGCCCGCCGCTCACTGGCCTGGATGGTAGGTGCGCTCGGCGTGCGCGGCAACGTCGGCTGGTGTGAACAACACGTCGCGGAATTGACCGCGGCTGAACATCTGCGCTTGGTCCGTGAAATGCGCCGAGGATGGGTGGCCGCTGGCGCCGCCGCTCATGATGGCTTTGGCGCGCACCGGCGTGCCGAACTCGACGGCGGCCACGAAGCTGTTGCCGACGGAACCATAAATCCTGCGGGTATGGCGCGGTTTGGAGGAATCGAAGGAGGCCAAGGCGCCCCATTGGGCCGGGGCGAATCCCACGGGCAGGCTGGGTTCCGCATCATCGAACGGCTGGACGATGTCGTCGGTGAGCCGCTGAAAGCGGTTGACCTCGCCCCAGGGGATTTGCCATCCGCCGAAATCCCGCTCGAGCTGCGCGATCGCGGCGCGAAGCGCGCCGAGCCGCTGCGCATCGTCCAGATTGTCGACCAGGAAATCGTACACCGGTTGGCGCGCGGCGCGGGCCTTGGCCGCCTCGAGATCGATCAAGGCATTGCCCCAAAAGATGGCCAGGGTGGTCGCCGCCGAATCCGCCCTCGTTCGCCGATCCCAGCCGCGCAGCGATTCGATGGGTTCATGCAGGCTCATGCGCAGCGGATCCGCGGCGGTCAACCCGTCATAGGCGCGCAGCAACGGCGGCAGCAGCGCCTCGAAGGCGGTGAGATGACCGTCATAGGCCGCGGCGATCAACCCGTCGAGCGTCACGGCGCGAAGGTCGGTCAGTACTTCGACGGCGTGGATGCCGCGAGGGTTTTCACCCTTGGTCCACATGTAGGCGGGGTACGCCTCGCGTTTCGGGCTCTCGGAGCCGGCCGCCGAGAACGGCCAGTCATTGGTGTTTTGGATCCAGCCATTCGAGGGGTTGAGCAGGGTGATGGTGTCGGCGATCGGGTGCGGCCCTTGCCATTCCGTCGCCGGATTGCCGCCGTCGACCGGCCGGGTGAAATCGAACGCGGGATCACGTTTCGGAATGAAGTTTCCATGAAAGTAGGCGATGGTTCCGTCCGCATCCGCGTATACCGTGTTGTTCGAGGTGTCCGTGCGCAGGTCCTGAACCTCGCGGAACGTGCGGTAGTCGGTGGTCTTGGTGCGCAAGTAGGACTGCATCAACGCGCGCACCGGGTCTTCGAGGAGCTTGACCGCGATCCATCTGCGGTCTTGCGCACGCACGATGGGTCCGTGATGCGTGTGGTAGACGATGAAATCCCGGCTGGCCTCCCCGGCGCCGCGCCGGACGCGGATGCGCACGTGACTCACCTCCAGTTTGCGCACGGCCGAGCCGTAGGCGTAGTACAGCGCGCCGCCCTTACGGACGATGGTCTCGGCGTACTCATCGATGGCATCCCCGCCGTACGAGGTGTGCATCCATCCGTTGCGCGCATTGAAGCCCTGGTAGACGAAGAATTGTCCCCACGTGGCGGCGCCGTAGGCGTTCAGCCCTTGCTCGCTCACCATCTGCAGTTCCGTCCTGAAATAAAACGACGTGTGCGGGTTGATCCACAGCAGGGCGCGGCCGGTGGCGCTGCGGCTCGGGGCGATCGCAAACCCATTGGAGCCTCCGGGGGACGCCTCCGGCGGTTGCGCAGGTGCATGGGCGAGCGGGTCCGCCGGCGGCGGGCGTGCGGCGTAGAAATTCCGCAGAGCATCGAGATCCACCGTTTCGATATCGCCCCCGATGCTGCCCTCGGTGAACGCCAGCGCCATCCACGGCTCGAATCGTCGGATCACCGCCGGCCGCGTTTCCGGATGCGTGGACAAATACAAATTCAGCCCGTCGGCCCAGGCGCTCATCAGATCCTTGAGCCACGCCGGGGCGCCGCGGTACACGTGCTTCAAGTGCGCCGGCTCGACGAACAACCGCTGGCGCAAGTCCTGATATACCGCCGCTTCCCCGTCGGCGCGCGCGAGCCAGCCAAGGCTTACGAGATAGTTGCGCTCGATACGGCTGAAGTCATCCTCGGCCTGTGCATACATGGTGCCGAAGACCGCTTGCGCGTCGGACTGTCCATAGACGTGGGCGATGCCCCAGGTGTCGCGGACGATCGTGGTGCCGCGGCTCATGCGGTGCCAGCGGGCGGCGTCGGTGCGGGCATGGGCGGCAGGCACGGCACACGCCAGCCACAGTGCCAGGGCACAGAGGCATCTCATGGCCTCGATTGTAGTCGATCGCGGGCGCCGTCAGGCGTTCATCAGCAGCCGAGCGCGTCTTGCAGCGACCCGAGTTGCAGCTCGGCATGCGTCAAGATGGTGGCGCACTCCTTGTCCGATAAGCCGATGGCGGTGAACGCGGCAACGCCCTGCATGTCGACGACACGGGGCGCCGGCAGGCTCAAGGCTTCCCCGAGTACGATGCTGACCACCAGGACGTCGGCCAATTCGGCTTCTTTTTTCGCCTTGTGCTCGTAGTCTTGTTGAGCGGCGACGGCTTCGCACATTTCCTCGGCGAAACCCCAATTCTCGAGCACCGCCTTGCCGATCGACGCCTGCCACCCGGAGATCATTTCGAGAAAGGTTTCCTGGTGGCTGAATTCATCCGCTTTGCCCACCGCCCGCACCATGATGTAGAGACGGCCGATCCCGTGCAGCAGCCCGGTGAGAAAGGCCTGATCGGGCGCGACTTTGGTGTGTCTTGCCACGACCTGACAGATTGCCGCCACCGAAATGCTTTGCTTCCACAACTGACTCAACGGCTCGGCGATCGACTTCAGCGAGTCTTCGTCCTTCATGTGCTGCACGGCGAATGCCATGGCCGCGCTCTGCACCAGTTGATGACCGAGCCGGGTGATCGCGGTGCGCAGCTCGGTCAGCGGCTTGCCCGAGGTGTTGAAGGCCGCGGAGTTGGCGGTTTGCAACAGACGGGCCGCCAGGCGCGGTTCCGCGCCCACGATCTTGACGGTTTGCTCCGGAGTGTTCTTCGGATCTGCCAGGGCGTTGCGGATTCGCAGCACGATATTCGGAAAGCAGGGCAAATCCACCGTGCCCGAGGACACCTCGGCGGCCAACTGGCCCAGGAACTGCAGCGCGGCGGCGCGCACCTCGTCCGGCGATTTGGCACCGGAGGGCGTGACAGACTGCTTACCCGACTTGTAAGTGGGTGCCGTGGGTGCCTTCATCATAACGCCGTAACTCCAGAGAAAGAGGTCCGTAGTCGACCGCCCTGCAACGGGAGCGACTAATGCTTGGACAATGATCTCGGCTGGAGCGCAATAAACTTAAGCGCGAGACCTCATTCGCCGCACCGCAGCATCGAACGCCAGGCGGGCAACGCCGATATTGCTCCCGAGGTCGGTGGCCACGCTGCGGCAGCGCTCACGAATCGCGTCACTCAACACGATATCCTCGCCGCCGAGCTGTCCCGCCTGGCATTGAATCTCGGCCGCGCGCTGCACGGTCCACAACAAGAGGAAGGTGGCGGGGATGTCGCGCTCGCACACGGCCACCCCATGATTGCGAAGCACCAGCACATGCTTGTCGCCGAGGCTCGCGAGCATGCGCCCCCGTTCGTCCGGATACAGCGTGATTCCCTCGAAATCGTGGTAACCCACCCGGCCGGTGAACTGCGCTCCATAGAAATTGTTGTGATCGAAGCCGCCGCGCTTCATCGCGACGGCCGAGACGGCATCGGTGTGCGTATGTGCGACGCAGGTCACATCGGCGCGGCTTTCATGGATGGCGCCATGCAGGGCGAAACCGGCCGGATTGGCGGCATACGTGGAGGGTTCGACCAGCCGGCCGGTAACGTCCACCTTGAGTAGATTCTCCGGGGTGATCTCGTAGTAATTCAGACCGAACGGGTTGACCAGGTACTGATGAGCGGGACCGGGAATTCTTACGGAAATGTGGTTGAAGATGAGCTCGGTCCAGCCCAGGTGGTCGATCAAATGATAAAAATCCGCCAGCTCGCCCCGCAACCGCCACTCGTCCGGATTCATGAGGGAAGAAACCGAAGATTCGTTGCGCATCGCTAAGATTCCCGCAGTGGACCGAAGTGCATCATACCCTCGCCCGGTCGGGCGGCAACTTCGAATCAGCGGCGCCCCACCAACACCAGGTTGGGAAAGCGCGCGATTTCGCGCAACGGCAGGTCTTGCGCGCGCAACGCGTCGCGAGTTCGCGGCTGCATGATGGCGTACGCGTCATCCAAGGAGCGCCAGCGGCGGGTGAATTCAGCCAGCGTCGCAATCCCGCGCCCCGGATCCTGGGTCAACCCGAGGTTGAACTCGTCCCGATAGTCGACGAGGACCACCGGGTGCCCCCAATAGAACGTGAAGGACTGCTCATAGGTCCGCACGGAAAATACGTTGGTGGCTTGGGGGGCCACCGCGCGCAACAGGATCGCGGCATCCTTCGCGCTGAAGAACTGCTGCGCCGAATTCGCCGCCACCAGCACGCTCGCCGCCGCGAGAAACCATCCTCCGCACAGAACCGTGAGCGCCGCGTCCAGTCGATTGCGCCGCGCAAGTTGCACACAGCCCAAGCCGGCCAATGCCAGGAGCGCGGCAGTTGCGTACAGCGTGGGCGCCGCCTGTGCCGCGAGCGCGCGGCCGGCGGCCGTTCCCCACGCTCCGTCCACATACGCGAGAATGCCGATGCATGCGGCGAGCGACAGCACGCCTCCCGCGAGGAGGTCGTGCCGCGCCGCGCCATTCGCGGCCGGCGCCGCACAGAGCAGGGCCAGTGCGGGGATGGCCGGCAGGATGTAAGGAATCAACTTGGCATTCGACGCCGAAAAGAAGACCAGCACGAACACGCACCAGATCCACAGCACCCGGGCGGGATCGAAGCCCGGGCGCGGGATCGACGCGCGCAACGGTTGCAAAAGCGCGCGCAGCGCTTGCGGCAGCCAGGGCAGTATGCCGACGCCGAGCACGGCCGCGAAATACCACCAAGGCTCGGTTCGATTTTCAATCGGCGTGAGGAAGCGCTGGAAATGCTCCCGTATGAAGAAGAATTGGAGAAATGCGCCGTTTGCGCGTGCCGCCATGACGAACCAAGGCGCGGCGATCAACGCGAACAGCGGCAATCCGAGGCGCACGTTCAGGCGGCCCAACACGCCGGCATCGCGGCGCCACAGGGCGTAAATGATGAGCGTGGAGCCGGGAATGAGCACCCCGATCAATCCCTTCGCGAGCACCGACAGGGCCATCGCCGCCCAGCATCCGAGCATCCATGCGCCGGCGGATCCCGACGCGCGCGCCGCGGCCTGCGATTCGCCCATCAGAAAGCAGGTCAGGCAGGCCAGCAGGCACGTGCACAGCACCATGTCCAGAGTGCTCTGGTGACCCAGGAGCACGAACAGACTCGACGCGAGCGACAATAACAGCGCTTTGAGCCCGGTGCGCACACCCCAGAGCCGATACCCCGCGAAGAACACCAGACCCAACGAACAGTAGCCGGCGATGCCGGTCCACAAACGCGCGGTGAATTCGCTCTGGCCGAACCAGCGGAAGGTGAGCGCGGTGAGCCAGTACTGCAGCGGGGGTTTTTCCAGATATACCAGCCCGTCGAGGTGGGGCACCACCCAGTCGCCGCCGGTCGCCATCTCGCGCGGTATCTCGGCGTAGCGTCCCTCGTCCGGATCGTACAGCGGCCGGTGCGCCAGCAGGCCGAACCACAGCAGGGTGGCTGCGGCACCGGCAACCACGTACATCACCCGTCCCACGCCGCGCGCGGCCGAAGTCACTTTCATCGCTGCCGAGGGATCATCGATCATGGTCATTGTGCGTTGTTGTGCCAGGATACTGACAGCGCTGCGCCGAAAACGTTCGCCGTAGGAGCGGCGCTGCGGGTGCTGTGCGTTTTGGATGGCGGTGAGTTACGCTACCGGCACATGACGCAATTGCGGCGGCTCATCAGCGTTCCCACTTCCGGTGTCGAGGCGCTGTGGCGCGCGCTCGTCATTGGGATCGTCGCCTATGCGTTCGTGCTGCGGGTCGTCTTCGGCGCGCAGGTCGAACTGATTCCGGAGGAGGCGTACTACTGGAATTATTCGCGCCATCTCGATTTTGGATATCTCGATCATCCGCCGATGGTGGCGTGGCTGATCCGCGCCGGCACCGCCTTGTTCGGCAATACCGAGTTCGGAGTCCGCTTCGGCGCCCTGTGCTGTGGGGCGGCGGCGGCCTTTTTCATGTATCGGCTGGCGCGGAACCTGTTCGGCGAGTCCGCGGCGCTGCTGGCATTGGGCCTCATGCAAGTCCTGCCCTTTTTCTTCCTGTCTGGAATGCTCATGACTCCGGACGCGCCCTTGACGGCCGCCTGGGCGGCTGCGCTCCACTTCCTGGAGCGCGCGCTGATCGGCGCACGTCCGGGCGCGTGGATGTGGGCGGGATTGTCGGTGGGAATCGGCCTCATTTCCAAATATACGATCGGGCTGCTCGGGCTGGCGGTCCTCGTGTTCATGCTGCTGGATCCGCCTTCGCGCCGCTGGCTGCGGCGTTTCGAACCGTACGCCGCGCTGCTGATCGCCGCCGCGGTGTTCGCGCCCGTGATCGTCTGGAACGCCACGCATCATTGGGCGTCGTTCGTATTTCAAACGTCGCGGCGCCTGGCCGAAGCGCCGAGGTTTTCCTTGCATAAACTGGTCGGCTCGGCGCTGGTGTTGCTGACTCCCATCGGTTTGCTGGCCGCCGGAGCCGCCCTGGCCGGAGTTGCGCCGCGGGCGCGAGCCTCGCGATTCCTGCGCATTGCGGTGTTGGTTCCCATGGCGGTGTTCGCTGTGTTCAGCCTGCGTCACGAGGTGAAGCTCGACTGGACCGGCGCGCCGTGGACGGCCGCGGTGCCGCTCATGGCATTCGGTCTCGCCGAGGCGAACGGCGGCGCTCCGGGTGCGAGGCATTGGTTGCGGCTCGTGTGGCCGCCGACGATGCTAATCATGCCCTTGATATATGGGGCGGGGCTGTACTACCTCGTGCTCGGGATCCCCGGCCTGGGCTATTCGCAGCATACGGAATTGCTGCCGGTCGAATGGCGGGAATTCGCCCGACAGATCGACGACATCGCAGACACCGAGCGCGCGACCTATGGCGACAAACTGCTCGTGATCGGCATGGATCGTTATGCCATTGCGAGCGAACTCGCATTTTACTCGCACGACCAGGACCGAGCGGTGGCCGCGACCTCGAGCGCGCATTTGTTCGGCGAGGCGGGTCTCATGTACGAGCAATGGTTCCCGGTCGAATTGCAGGCCGGACGTCCGTTGCTGTTGGTTGCGTGGGATCCTGCGAATCTCGCTGCAACGCACCTGGGGAATCGCGCCGACGGCTCGGAGCCCGTGCAGGAAGGGGTGCTGGCCCGCGACGGCAACCTCGTCCGCCGCTATTACTATCGCATCGTCGACGACTATAGGTATCCATGAGGTTCGGCGGTTCGATATACTTCGTGCACCCGTTAATTGGAGGGTAGGGATGACGGAACTGAGCCACGCATTGGCCGAGATCAGCGCGATTCGCGCCCAGGTGGCGCGCGGCACCCAATTTCGAGGCTACGGTCCGGCATCCGTGGCGGCGAGCGGCGCATTGGCACTGGTGGTGGCGTCGGCGCAGGCGTTTTGGTGGAGGGAACCCGGCCGCGACGTCACCGCGTTCCTGGCCGTGTGGGTGGCCACCGCCGCGGTGGCGGTGGCCTTGTCCGCGCTGGAAACCGTGGTGCGCGCGCGGCGGGTGCATCCGGGATTCGCCTGCGAGATGCTGCGCTCGGCCCTCGAACAGTTCCTGCCAGCCACGATCGTCGGTCTGCTGCTGACCGGCGTGCTGCTGCTGGCCGCGCCCACGGATCTTTGGATGCTGCCCGGACTGTGGGAGCTGATCTTCAGCCTCGGGGTATTCGCCTCGTGCCGCTTTCTTCCGCGCCAGATGTTCGCCGTGGGTGTGTGGTATCTGAGCTGCGGCCTGACTTGCTTGATGGTGGAAAGTGGGCCGCGAGTGCTGTCGCCCTGGGAGATGGGAATTCCATTCGGTGTGGGTCAATTGCTCGTGGCAGCGGTATTGCGCTATGGGTTCGAGGAATCCATTGAAGAACGGTAACGGTCGCATGAAACAGGGTTCCCGATTTGCCTACGGCGGTCTCGATCGGGTGATTCACGAACGAGCGCGCCTGAGCCTGCTCACTTCCCTCATTTCCCATTCCAAGGGCGTGCCGTTCGGCGAACTCAAGCAGCTTTGCGGTTTGACGGACGGCAATTTGAACCGCCACCTGCTGGTATTGGAAGAGGCGAAATTGATCGCGTCGATCAAGGACGTCGAGCACGGGCGCCCGCAGACCGTGTGCCGCATTACCTCCCTCGGACGCAAGCGCTACATCGAGTACCTTGCCGTGCTCGAGCAAGTGGTGCTCGACGCGTCCTCGGCGATCAAGGCGGACGTTCCCGCCCGCGGCGGCCATAATCCGGCGAACGCGTGACATGCGCGGGTAGTCTGCCGCACCGTGGCGGCGTCGGCACACAGGACATTGTCAATGCTCACCGGTCATACGATCAAGGCTGATCACGCCGACGTGTTCACGTTCCTTGCCGGAAACCTGCAATCGAGTGCCAGCCACTGCGAAACGCCCGAACAGGCTCTGAGCGGCAGCCTGGTCTACGCGAGCACGGCGGCACAGGTTGCGGAGGCGTTGCTGCGTTGTCCCGCGATTCTAATCATCGCATCGAACGCATGCGCCGACGTCGACGCGACCCGGTACGGCGACACCTGTTGCTTTTCCGTTTGCAACATCGCCATGGGCATGGCGAAACTGCTCAAATACTTCGACCAGAAGCGGTGCCGCTTCACCCAGTGGGGAGAGCGCCACCCGACGGCGCTGGTGCACCCGCAAGCGACCATCGGCGCGGGCGTTTTCCTCGGCCCGTACTGCGTCATCGGCGCCGGGGCGGCGATCGGCGAGGGCTGCCTGATCGGAGCCCACGCCGTGATCGAAAATCACGCGCGCGTCGGCGCGCGGACGGTGATTCATCCCCATGTGTTCGTGGGATTCGATTGCCAGGTCGGCGAGGATTGCGAAATCCATCCGCATTCCACCATCGGCAGCGACGGCTTCGGCTATTCAGTCGGCGCGGATGGCCGGCCGCTGAAGATCAGCCACCTCGGCAACGTCGAGATCGGGGATAAGGTGGAAATCGGCAGCAACTGCGCGGTCGACCGGGCCACGCTCACGTCCACGCATATCCGCTCCGGCACCAAGCTCGACAATTTTTGCCACGTCGCGCACAACTGCGATCTCGGTGAGGACGGTTTGTACACCGCCGGTTTCATGACGGGCGGTTCCACCAAGATCGGCCGGCGCTTCACCACGGGCGGGGGCACCGTCGTCACCGCCCACGTGACGCTGGCCGACAACGTGGCGCTCGCCGGGCGATCGACGGTCACCAACGACATTCACCAGGCGGGCCGGTACGGCGGATATCCGCTGCAGCCGTTGCAACAGGCGATGAAGACCGTGGTGAGCATCGGGCAATTGAACCAATTGCGCCGCAATCTCAATCGGGTCATGAAGCACCTGCGGCTCGGGCCGGAAACATTAAGGTAGGATTTGCCCCATGACTCAATACAAACTTTACGGGCGGCCGGGCTCGGGGTCTCTCGCCGTACAAATGGCGCTCGAGGAAATCCGCGCGCCTTACCAGCGGATCTGGGTTGCCGATGTGGCGGCCGACGTCGCGGCCTATCGCGCGGTCAACCCGACCGGCAAGGTGCCGGCGCTCACGTTGCCGGACGGCACCGTGATGTTCGAATCGGCCGCGATGCTGGTGCATCTCGCGCTCGAGCATCCGCGCGCGGAACTCGCGCCGCCGCCGGGCACCAGCCAGCACGCGCGATTTCTACAGTGGATGGTGTTCTTATCGGCGAACGTCTACGAGGCGGTGCTGCGCGTGTATTACTCGGATCGATATTCGTCGCGCGGCGAGGCTGACGCCGCCGCCATTCGCGAACAGGGCACGCGCGACTTGCTGGCGCACTTGACGCTCATCAGCCAGGGCCTGAATCCCTTTGTGCTCGGGCCGCAATACTCCGTCGCCGACCTCTATCTCTACATGCTTGCATCCTGGTATCCGGGGGGCAAATCGGAACTGCATGCGCGGGTGCCGGCGCTGGGCGCGCATGCGCAGATCGTGTCGCGCCGGCCGGCGGTGGGGGCGGTGGAAACCGATCACGCGGTCTAGGAGCCTCTCTGAGTAACTTTCGGTCAGGTACCTAGGTGCGAACGGTTGCGGCCAGCCGGTACGTAACGGCGCTGCGCGAGGGGGGATCGCTGCCTGCCATCGTCGAGGCCGACGATGACGGGTTGTACGTGCTCAAGTTCCGGGGGGCGGGGCAGGGTCCCAAGGCCTTGATCGCGGAACTCGTTGCCGGCGAGATAGGGCGGCTCGCGGGGTTGCCGGTGCCGGAGATCGTGTTGATCGAACTTCCCGGCGATCTCGCGCGCACCGAGCCCGATCCTGAAATTCAACACCTCATCCGCGACAGCGCCGGCTTGAATGTCGCGCTGGATTACCTGCCGGGGGCGATTTCCTTCGATTCCCTGATCTACACGCCGGACGAAGCGCTCGCATCCGCGGTGGTGTGGTTCGACGCCTTCGTCTGCAACGTGGATCGCACCGTGCGCAACCCGAACATGTTGATCTGGCATCGGCGCCTCTGGTTGATCGATCATGGCGCCGCCTTGTATTTTCATCATGCATGGAGCCGGCACGATGCGCATGCGCAAAGCCCGTTCAAGCCGATCGCGGATCATGTGCTGTTGCGGCTCGCCGGCGCGCTACCCGCGGTCGACGCCCGCATGAAGTCATTATTGACCGAGGAGCGGCTCGCTCAAATCGTCCGGCTGATTCCCGACGAGTGGCTCGCGGAGGATCCGGGCTTCGAGGACACAGCGGCTCAGCGGGAGGCGTATCGCCACTTTTTCAGCCAGCGGCTGCGATCGTCCGAAGTGTTCGTGGGAGAAGCGATCCGTGCGCGCACTGCACACCTATGACTATGCCATGGTGCGGGTGGTCCCCCGGGTGGAACGGGGGGAATTCGTGAATGCGGGCATCATCCTGTCGTGCGACCTCGAGCGGTTTCTGCAGGCCCGGATCGATTTGGACGAAGGTGCCCTGCTCGGCCTCGACGCGCGCGCGGATCTCGAACTCATCAGGAGTACGCTCGCGGCCATTCCGGTGATCTGCGCGGGCGGCGCGGAGGCCGGAGACATCGGCAAATTGAGCCCCCGGGAACGCTTCCATTGGCTGGTCGCCCCCAGAAGCACGGTGGTGCAAACCTCGCCCGTGCACACCGGTCGCTGCGCCGATTTAGCCGCGGCACTCGACCATTTGATGTCGACGATGGTGCGGCGGACGTGATTCCCCGCGCTCCGCGCGCCGGGCAGGCGCCGTTCGCGGACGGCTAGCCGGGAGGCACGTAAATGGCCCGCCCCTTGGCGGTGGTCTTGAGTATTCCGAGCGACGCGCCGACTCCCACGCTGATCGAACCATGGGGCGAGTATGAGTCCGAACCGGCGCCGCTGCCGACGGAAAACGATGGCCTTTGATCGAACCCCTCGATGAGCAGGCCATTGGCGCCCACTTTGGCGGCCTCGGCCTTCAGGCGCTCGACGATTTTGCCGGTGCTGCGTTCCTCGCTCGTGCCGACGAGGCTGTGACGGGCGGCCCCGAGCACCGCGATCTCTTCGAACGCCGGCGGTGCATCGGAATACACCTTGACCTCTTGCGGCGCGATTGGCGCCCGGGGGGTTCCGGTGAGCACATGCCACGACGGGGCGCAGCCGCAGAGCAAAGCGGCGGCGGCCAGCGCGGCGGTTCGGCCCGCCGCTGCGAAGCGCGTGGTTGCGTCCAACGGAGCGACGTCGCCGGCGTCAGGATCCTGTTGCCGGTTTGGCGGAGTGCGCCTTCGGCGGTACGCCAAAGGAGTCGAACTTCAGATCGATGTCGGATCCCGATTCCTGATGCGGAACGCAGGTGGTGTGATTCTCCACGTTGCGCGTGGTGAACATGGGCAGCACGCTGGTGCGAAACTGCTCGACCAGCTCGCAGTCGCCCCTGCCGAGCGTGCGGGGGCGCTGGTAGGCCAGCGCGACGGGAATCCAGGAGCCGTCGACCGGCGCGCCATCGCCGGGTTTCGCAGCGGCCGCGGGAGCCAGGGTGTAGAAGGTCAGGTCCGCCCGCGCGAACTTGTCGGGCCGGCCAAATCCCGACGCGCAGGCACCTGCCTGTGCCTTGACATCGGGCCGCGCACCGGCGGCGATCAGCAACAGCTTCAATTGGTTCGCCAGCCCATCGCAGGAATACGTGGACGTGAATCCCATGAAGGCGAACGAGTATTCGTGCCTCTGCCAAACCCCGGCTTCCGGCGTCGCGGCGGCGTCGCCATAAGCCATGTTTGATGCGAGGAGGGCGCATGTCAGGACGCCGCCGGCGATCGAACCAAGCTTCATGGAAATTGGCACGGTATTCCTCCGATGGGTATCAGCCGTTTCGCGGCACACCTGACATAACGAATGGTCGGTGCCGAGGTTGACAGCGGCGGTCACGCCCCGGCCTTAAGTGCGCGCGCCCGCAGCGCCATCGCCATGAGGGCGACTCCGCCGACAATCAAGTTGATGCCGACCAGCAATCCGATGGCCCACGCCGCCGTGGCCGGCAGACCGGCGAAAATCATGCCCGCCAGAATCAAATCGACGATGCCGCTCGCCAGCATGAAGCCCCAACGCGGCGAGAGTTCGCGCCGATGATCGAGTGCGTACATGATGGAGGCGATGCCCTCCATCGCGAGAAATACGCTCAGGATGATGGTCAGGGAAAGTGCCCCGGACAGCGGCCACACCAGCAGCACGAATCCCGCCGCGATGCCGACCAGGGCCGACACCAGCGACCAGCCGAAGCCGGGTGCACCGCGGGCGCGCATCGTCATGGCCAAACCGATGATTCCGCTCGCCAACACCAGCCAACCAATCAGGATCTCAACCGCGACGGTGGCGAGCGGCGGCACCACGATGGCCACCATCCCCAGCATCAGCAGGGCGATTCCCTCGACAAAAAAGAGCGCCCAGTGCTGGTGTAGAGACGCCCTCACCGCCGCGCGCATACCCTCGATATCCTTTTCACTGATCGACATGGGATTGTTTCAACCTCGATTGGATGGCCGCCACGCTCTGGTCCAGCGCCACGATGGCGCCAACCAGATGATAGAACGTACTGGCGGGGGATGGTGAATCGACCAGCTCGCCGCTCGGCAGCCGTACATCGAGCCAGAGCCCTGCCACAGGCGTCTCGAGATAGGGCAGCAGCGAGGCGGCGGCAGCCGCCGCCATGGACCAGTAGCGCACGTCGCCGGTGAGTTCGGCGGCCATGAGCGCCGCTTTGAGCCGTTCGGTTTGCGGCCAAAATCGAGCATGCGAATCATGCGGCGACAAATCCTCGAGCAGCGCATTGATCGCCACTTGGTTGTGCACGCCGGACTTCTCTCCGATGGCGATGAGCCGCAGCGCCGCATCGCGCAACGGTCCCGGATGCCGGGGTTCGGAGCGCATCAACAGCCAAGCCCATTCGAATTGATGACCGGGCTCGACGATGCATCCGGCGAGCCCTTCGGACGGGCGCCAATCGGCGGTGAAGCACTCGCCCAGCGCGCCGCTGCTGCGGCGGATGAAGCGCTGCGTGGCGAGCTCCACCAGCTGCCCGGCCCAATCCGACCAACCCGGATCCTGCCCGATCTTCGCCCAGGCCAGACAGGCCTCGAGCAAGTGCATGTGCGGGTTGGATTCGAACATCCCCTCCCGCGTCTCGCCCGAGTGGAACGCCCCGTTGCTCGCCCGAAACGCGGTGTCGACCGCCTGACGCAGCTCGAGCGCGCGCCGCTCGAATTCGCCGCGCGCGTCGAGCGCGGTTGCGGCGGCCGCGAAGCCCAACAAGGCGAAGGCTTGATCATAGAGGAACGCCCGCTCGTCCAGCGGCGTGCCGTCGACCCCGGCCAGGGTGCGAAACAAGCCGTCGGCTCGGCGATAGAACGCCGTGAAGTAGTCGATCCCGCGCAGCAGAATGCGGCGCGCGTCGCCCGTCCAGCCGAGGCCGGGCGCCTGCGCAAAGGCGTAGATCTGCCGCGGCTGAACGCGGGCGCGGCGCGGAAGCGGCAGGCCGGCCCCATCGCGTCCCAGGGTCTCGATGAACCCGCCGTTGCGCGGGTCGATGCCGTTTTGCGCCCACAGCGGGTAGGCGGCGCCGGTCAACCACAGCACCAGCCGCTCGCGCAGGGCGGCAAGCTGTGCCCGTGCCTGGGAGTCGGGGTCGTCGGTGGTCGCCACGCAGCAATTGTGACATGACTCGGCCTTGCGCCCAGAACTCTCGGCCGGGGACATGCCATATAATGGCTGTTTCGCACTGCGGCAGCAGAGGTCAACGATGAACGGGCGGCGCCTCGCCGGGGGCTTGGCCGCGCCGCGCGGTTGGGCGGCGGTGCTTGTAAAATAGGGGGTTTTCGCCGTGCATCCAATCTCAGATTCGCCGATCGACCTGCGCAGCGATACGGTCACCCGGCCGTCGCCAGGCATGCGCGAGGCCATGGCGGGCGCCCCGGTGGGCGATGATGTGTACGGCGATGACCCGACCGTCAACCGGCTGCAGGACGTGGTTGCCGAGAGTTTCGGCTTCGAGGCGGCGTTGTTCTTTCCGACCGGCACGCAAAGCAACCTGGCCGCATTGATGTCGCATTGCGGACGCGGCGACGAGTACATCGTCGGCGAGGACGCGCACACGTACAAATACGAACAGGGGGGCGCCGCGGTCCTCGGCAGCATTCAGCCGCAGCCGCTCGAGCACGAACCGCATGGCGGCATCGCGATCGAACGCATCGCCGCCGCCATCAAGCCCGACGATCTTCATTTTGCGCAAACCCGCCTGTTGGCGCTCGAGAACACCATGGGCGGCCGGGTATTGCCGATCGCCTATGTGCGGGACGCGACGAATTTCGCGCATGCCCAGGGCTTGCGGACCCACTTGGACGGCGCGCGCATATTCAACGCCATGGTCAAGCTCGGCATGGACGCGCGGAGCGCGGCGGCGGGCTTCGATTCGGTGTCGGTCTGCCTCTCCAAAGGGCTGGGCGCTCCGGCCGGGTCGGTGCTGTTGGGGTCCCGGGAGGTGATTGCGGCGTCGCGCCGCTGGCGCAAGGCGCTCGGCGGCGGCATGCGGCAGGCCGGGATTCTCGCGGCGGCCGGACTGTACGCGCTCGCGCACAATGTCGAGCGGCTTGCCGAGGATCATGCCAATGCGGCGCTGATTGCCGAGGGCTTGCGCGAACTCGGGCTCACCGTGGATCCGCCGCAGACCAACATCGTGTATGTCGACATTCCGGCTGGTCACGTTACGGCGCTGGCGGAACATTTGTCGCGGCGGGGCATCCGCGCCTCGATCGGAGCGCGCACCCGGCTGGTGACCCATCTGGATGTGCCACGCCCCAGGATCGATGCGGCAATCGAGGCGTTTCGCACATTTCCGGGCGGGTTCCGGTAGCGCGCCGGGGTCGGGTTCTTTACACCTCTTTTACACAGGCACAGGGTAACTCTGCCGCGTTTTTTCAAGCGCCCGGCTAACGTGGCCGTTGGCGGAGGGTGGTCAGCCCCCGGGAGGCATAGCGTGGATGGTGTATTTCTGGTGGCGCTGGCCGCGCTCATCGCCGCGATACTCGCATTGATCGCCGGCTGCGCGGCGTTGGAACGCAAGACATGAGCTGGGCCTACGCGGCGAGCGGTGCGATCGCGCTCGGATTGCTGGTTTACTTGGTGGTCGCCCTGCTGCGCGCGGAAGACCTGTGAGCGGCCAGGCGTTCCTGACTCTGACGCTGTATCTGGCGGTGCTGGTCGCGCTGGCGTATCCCTTGTCGGCGTACATGGCGAGATTGGCCGGGGGCGCGCCGCTTTGGGGGATCTTCGGCAGCATCGAGCGCGCCATTCAGCGCGCCTGCCGCATCGACCCGGCTCATGACATGCCGTGGACCCAGTATGCAGTTGCGCTGGTGGCGTTCAACGGTCTGGGCGCGCTCGTGGTGTACGCGGTGCAGCGGCTGCAGGCGTGGCTGCCGCTGAATCCTCAGCACGTCGCGAACATTTCCGCGGATTCCGCCTTCGACACGGCGGTGAGCTTCGTGACCAACACGAACTGGCAGGGTTACGCCGGCGAGTCCGCGATGAGCTATTTCACCCAGATGACCGGGCTCGCGGTGCAGAATTTCTTGTCGGCGGCCACGGGCATCGCGGTTGCGCTGGCTCTGATCCGTGGTTTTGCGCGCGGGTCGGCGGGCGGCATCGGAAACTTCTGGGTGGACGTGACGCGCACCACACTGTGTGTGTTGCTGCCGTTGTCGCTGATCCTGGCGATTTTTTTCATGGGTCAGGGAGTCATCCAGAATTTTTCGGCCTACCAAGACGTCGCCACGATCGAGACCTTGAGTTACGACAACCCGAAGCTCGATGCGGCCGGTGCGCCGGTGATGGACGCCGAGGGCAGGCCGGTCACCGAGCCGGCGACCACGCAGACCCAGACGCTGGCCATGGGACCCGTGGCATCGCAGGAGGCCATCAAGATGCTGGGCACCAACGGCGGGGGATTCTTCAACGCGAATTCCGCGCATCCTTATGAAAATCCGACGCCGCTGTCGAATTTCGCGCAGATGATCTCGATGCTGCTGATCCCCGCCGCGCTGTGCTTCGTGTTCGGCCGCATGGTGGGCGATCCGCGCCAGGGTTGGGCGGTATTGGCGGCCATGACCATCATCTTCGCCGCCATGTCCAGCGTGACATTCTGGGCCGAGCAGCAGCCCAATCCGATCCTTGCGCATCTCGGCGTCGATCAGGCGCCGAGTGCGCTGCAGGCCGGCGGCAACATGGAAGGCAAGGAAACCCGCTTCGGCATCGTATCTTCGGCGCTGTTCGCCACCATCACGACGGCCGCGTCCTGCGGCGCGGTCAATGCGATGCACGATTCATTCATGCCCCTGGGCGGCCTGGTGCCGATGTGGCTGATCCAGCTCGGCGAGGTCGTGTTCGGCGGCGTGGGATCGGGCCTCTACGGCATGCTGATCTTCGCCATCATGGCGGTATTCATCTCAGGTTTGATGATCGGCCGTACGCCCGAATACATCGGCAAGAAGATTCAATCCTTCGAGATGAAAATGACCTCGATCGTCATTTTGGTGACTCCATTCCTGGTGTTGATGGGCACCGCGGTCGCCGTCATGCTGCCTCAGGGGCGGCTCGGCATCTTCAATCCGGGCGCACATGGGTTCTCCGAGGTGCTGTACGCGGTATCCTCGGCGGCCAACAACAACGGCAGCGCCATGGGCGGCATCTCGGCCAATACGCCCTTCTACAATACGCTGCTCGGACTCGTCATGTGGCTGGGTCGATTCGCCTTCATCGTGCCGGTGCTGGCAATTGCCGGCTCGCTCGCCAGGAAAAAACGCATCGGCGCAACGGCGGGCACGTTGCCCACCCACGGCCCGCTGTTCGTGGCGATGCTGATCGGCACCGTGGTGCTGGTCGGGGCGTTGACCTACGTGCCGGCATTGGCGCTCGGGCCCGTCATCGAACATCTGCAATTGCGTGCGATCAATTGAGGCGGAAACCGTGGTCCGCAAATCCTTGTCCCTGTTCGATTCGGCGCTGCTGGGGCCGGCAATAGCCGACTCGTTCCGCAAATTGTCCCCGGCGGTGCAACTGCGCAACCCCGTGATGTTCGTCGTCTACGTCGGCGCATGGCTCACCGGCGTGCTCTTCCTGCAGGCGCTGCGCGGCCACGGCGAAGCGCCCGGCGCCTTCATCTTCTCGATTTCGGCCTGGCTGTGGTTCACGGTGCTGTTCGCCAATTTCGCCGAAGCGCTCGCGGAGGGGCGCAGCAAAGCGCAGGCGGCGTCGCTGCGCGGCATGAAGAAGTCCATTCAGGCGAAGAAATTGAAGCTGCCCGAATACGGCGCGGCATGGACCGCGACGCCCGCGACGCAGCTGCGCAAGGGGGACATCTTCCTGGTCGAGGCCGGGGATGCGATTCCGGCCGACGGGGAGGTCATCGAGGGCGTGGCATCGGTCGATGAGAGCGCGATCACCGGCGAATCGGCGCCGGTGGTGCGCGAGTCGGGCGGCGATTTCTGCGCGGTGACCGGCGGCACGCGGATTCTGTCGGACTGGCTCATCGTTCGGGTGTCGGTCAATCCGGGCGAGGCCTTCATCGATCGGATGATCGCCATGGTCGAAGGCGCCAAGCGGCAAAAGACTCCGAACGAGATTGCGCTGACGATACTGCTCATCGCCCTCACCCTGGTTTTTTTGCTGGCCACGGCCACGCTGCTGCCGTTCTCCCTGTTCAGCGTCGATGTCGCCAAGGCGGGAGTCCCGGTGACGATCACGGTGCTGGTGGCGCTGTTGGTGTGCCTGATCCCGACGACCATCGGCGGCCTGCTGTCGGCCATCGGGGTGGCCGGGATGAGCCGCATGATGGCGTCGAACGTCATTGCGACCTCCGGCCGGGCGGTCGAAGCGGCGGGCGACGTCGATGTGCTGCTGCTCGACAAGACCGGGACCATCACGTTGGGCAACCGTCAGGCCGCGAGCTTCGTGCCGGCCGGCGGCGTCACCGAATTGCAGCTGGCGGATGCGGCGCAATTGAGTTCGCTTTCGGACGAAACGCCGGAAGGCCGCAGCATCGTCGTGCTGGCGAAGCAGCGCTTCAATCTGCGTGAACGGCAATTGAATCAGCTCGACATCACGTTCGTGCCTTTTTCGGCCCAGACGCGCATGAGCGGCGTGAACATCGGCGCCCGGGAAGTGCGCAAGGGCGCCGCCGCGGCGATGCGCACCTACGTCGAGGCACAAGGCTCGGCGTTTCCCGCCGATGTCGCGCGATCCGTCGATGAAATCGCGCGGCAGGGCAGCACGCCGCTGGTGGTGAGCGACAGTCGGCGCGTGCTCGGCGTCGTGGAACTCAAGGACATCGTCAAGGGAGGCATCAGGGAGCGCTTCGGCGAATTGCGCCGCATGGGCATCCGCACCGTGATGATCACGGGCGATAACCGGCTGACGGCGGCGGCAATTGCGGCCGAGGCGGGCGTCGACGATTTTCTGGCCGAGGCGACGCCCGAGGCCAAACTCAAGCTGATCCGCCAGTATCAGAGCGAGGGGCGCCTCGTGGCCATGACCGGGGATGGCACCAACGATGCTCCGGCGCTCGCGCAAGCCGACGTCGCGGTGGCGATGAACTCCGGTACGCAGGCAGCGAAGGAAGCCGGCAACATGGTGGACCTCGACTCGAATCCGACCAAATTGATCGAGGTCGTCGAAGTCGGCAAGCAATTGCTCATCACGCGCGGCGCGCTCACCACGTTTTCGGTGGCCAACGACGTGGCCAAGTATTTTGCGATCATCCCCGCCGCGTTCGCCACGACCTACCCGCAGCTGGGCGCGCTCGATGTCATGCATCTGACCACTCCGGGGTCGGCCATTTTGTCGGCCGTGATTTTCAACGCCCTGATCATCGTCGCCCTGATTCCGCTGGCGCTCAGGGGGGTCACCTACCGGGCGCTCGGCGCGGCGGCGCTGCTGCGGCGGAATTTGCTGATCTATGGAGTGGGCGGGATCGTGGTGCCGTTCGCCGGCATCAAGCTCATCGACATGGGCCTCGCGGCGCTGCACATGGTTTGACGAGGAGATAGGCTCATGGGTCCCCTGCTGCGTCCGTTGCTGGTGTTGTTCGCGGTGCTCACCGTGGTGACCGGCGTCGTCTATCCGGTGCTCGTCACCGCGATCGGTGCATGGGTGTTTCCGCACCAGGCGCACGGGGGCCTGGTGATGCGCGACGGAACCGCGGTGGGGTCCGTGCTCATCGGCCAGTCGTTCCAGGAGCCGAAGTACTTTTGGGGGCGGCTGTCCGCCACGGCGCCGATGCCGAACAACGGCGCCGCATCGGGTGGATCGAATTTCGGACCGCTGAATCCCGCGCTCGCCGCTGCGGCAAAATCACGCATCGCGGCCCTGAAGGCGGCCGATCCGGGCAACACGTCGCCGATCCCCGTGGATCTGGTGACGGCCTCGGCCAGCGGCCTGGATCCGCACATCTCGCAGGCCGCGGCGTTGTACCAGGTGGCGCGGGTCGCGGCCGCGCGGCAGCTCGATGCCGCCGGCGTGCGCCGACTCGTGCTGGCCCACGTCGAACGGCCTCAGTGGGGCATTTTCGGCGAAACGCGGGTCAACGTCCTGATGCTCAATCTGGCCCTGGATCGCATCCCGGCCGAGGATCGCACACCCGCAGCGGATCGCGCACAATAGCTCGATGGCCATCCTGAGCGAACTGCGTCCCGACCCCGATTCGCTGTTGGCGAAGGTCACGCTGCAGGAGTCGAAGGCGCAACGCGGCAAACTGCGCATTTATTTCGGCTCGTCGGCCGGAGTCGGCAAGACCTTCGCGATGCTGCTCGCGGCCCGCAAGCTGCACGGCGAGGGATGCGTCGTCGTCGTCGGGGTCGTGGAAACGCATGGCCGCGCCGAAACGGCGTCGCTGCTCGACGGGCTCGAAATCATCCCGCCGAAGACGGCGGCGTATCGGGGCAGGACGCTCGCCGATTTCGACCTGGATGCCGCGCTCAAGCGCCATCCCACCCTCATTCTGGTCGATGAGCTCGCGCACTCGAACGTGCCTGGCGCACGCCATCCCAAGCGTTGGCAGGACGTCGACGAATTGCTGGCCGCGGGGATCGACGTGTTCACCACGCTCAACGTGCAGCACTTGGAAAGCCTCAACGACGTGGTCGGGGGCATCACGAACGTGCGGGTGTGGGAGACCGTGCCGGACACCGTGTTCGATGCCGCGGACGAAGTGGTCCTGGTCGATATTCCGGCGGAGGAGTTACTGGAGCGGCTGAAGTCGGGCAAGGTGTACATCCCGCAGCAGGCGGAGCGTGCCGCCGAGAATTTCTTCCGCAAGGGTAATTTGATGGCGTTGCGCGAACTCGCGCTGCGCCGGACCGCCGACCGCGTCGAGGGAGATGTCCAGGCCTATCGCGTCGACAAATCCATTGGATCCATCTGGAAAACCGCGACCGCGCTGCTGACCTGCGTGGGCCCCGATGCCGGCGCAGAGCGCGTGGTCCGCGCGGCGGCCCGTCTGGCAAGCCAACTGAATGCGGACTGGCACGCGATCTACGTCGAAACGCCCGCCCTGCAGCGCCTGCCCGCGGCGCGGCGCGAGACCATTCTGGCGGCCCTGAATCTGGCGCAGAACCTCGGCGCCACGACGGCGGTCATCTCCAGCCCCGAGGTGGCGGAGAGCGTGGTGGCGTACGCGCGCAGGCACAATCTCTCCAAGCTCGTCATCGGCCGCGATCCCCAGCGGCGCTTGTGGCCTTGGCAGCGCGCCAGCGGCCAGAAGCTCGCGCTGCTCGCGCCCGACATCGATCTGATCGAGATCGGACGCAGCACCGAATCGGCACAGAACGGGGGCATCAAGCCCGTGGCGGTGCCGCCCGCCGTGCCCGGCTCGGATGCCGCCGATCGCCGCAGGCACAAGCGCCTGCGCTATGTCTGGGCGGCCGTCGCCTGCAGCGCCGTGACCGGGCTGGCGATGCCCCTGACGCTGCGATTCGACCGCTCCAACATCGTGGCGGTCTATATCTTGACGGTGGTCCTGGTCGGCGTTCGGTTCGGCCGCGGCCCGGCGGCGCTCGCCGCGGTGCTCTCCGTGAGCGCGTTCGACTTCTTTTTCGTGCCGCCGCGCTTCTCCTTCGCGGTGGCCGACGTCCAATACCTGCTGACCTTCGGCATCATGCTGGCGGTGGGCCTCATCACCGGGCAGTTGACCGCGGGATTGCGCTCGCAGGCGCGCGTCGCGTTGCACCGGGAAGAGCGCGCCGCCGCGCTCTATGAGCTGGCACGCGATCTGTCGGGCGCCGTGCAGCTCGATCAGGTGGTCAGGATCAGCGACGAGTCCATCGAGCGCACGTTTCACGCGAGCGCGGCGCTCCTGCTGCCCGATGCGGCGGGGAAACTCAGCGTGGCCTCCGCCCGATCTGACCCGTCGCTCGCCGTCGATCTCGGCATTGCGCAGTGGTCGTTCGACCACGGACACCCGGCCGGCGTCGGGACCGATACCTTGCCGGGCAGCGAGCTGCTGTACATTCCGTTCCGCGCACCGGTGCAGGCGCGCGGGGTGTTGGCGTTGCGCGCGAAGAATCGCCGGCTGGTCAAAATTCCCGAGCAGCGCCAGTTGTTGGATACCTTCGCCGCGCTGATCGCCATCGCGCTCGAGCGGGTGCACTACGTCGGCATCGCCCAGGATGCAGTGGTGCGCATGGAGTCGGAGCGGTTGCGCAACTCCTTGCTGGCTGCGCTGTCGCATGATTTGAGAACTCCATTGACCGTACTGGTGGGCCTGGCCGAATCGTTGACCATGACCAAACCGCCGCTGTCGCACGAACAGGTGGAAACCGCGGAAGCAATCCAGGACGAAGCGCGGCGCATGAGCACGCTGGTCAGCAATCTGCTGGACATGGCCCGCATCGAGAGCGGGGAAGTCACGCTCAACCTGCAATGGCAGCCGCTGGAAGAGGTGGTGGGCGCGGCGCTCGATGCCACGCGCAGCATGCTGAAGCAGCATCAGGTCGAGGTGCGGCTGCCCGCGGATCTGCCGCTGGTGCGAATCGATGGATTGTTGATCGAACGCGTTCTGGTGAACCTCTTGGAAAATTCCTCCAAGTACACGCCCGCGGGCAGCCACGTGACGCTCAGTGCCGAAGCGGTCGGCGATGAGCTCAAGGTATCCGTGTCGGACAATGGGCCGGGATTGCCGAGCGGCCGCGAAGAGGCATTGTTTCAAAAGTTCACGCGCGGCAACCGCGAGTCGGCCACCCCCGGGGTGGGGCTCGGCCTCGCCATCTGCCGGGCCATCATCGAATCCCATCATGGCCGAATCTACGCCGTCAACCGCCCCGGAGGCGGCGTCACCTTCTCGTTCATGCTGCCCCTGGGCAGTCCGCCCGTGGCGGCCGCCGAAACGGAATCCGAGATCGCCGATGGCTGAGCCGGTGCCCATCGCCATCCTCGTGGAGGACGAGCGGCAGATCCGCCGCTTCGTGCGTACCGCGCTCGAGGCCGAAGGATGGAGCGTGGTGGAGACGGAGACGTTGCATCAGGGATTGACGGATGCCGGCACCCGCAAGCCCGATCTCATCATTCTGGATCTTGGGCTGCCCGACGGCGACGGCATGGATTTCATCCGCGACGTGCGCGGGTGGTCCAAGGTGCCCATCATCGTGCTGTCGGCGCGCGTGGGCGAACAGGACAAGATCGAGGCGCTCGACGCCGGCGCCGACGACTATTTGAGCAAGCCGTTCGGCGTGGGCGAGCTGCTCGCGCGCGTGCGTGCAGCGTCGCGCCGGCAGCAGTCGGCGGGCGCCGTTCACGGCGCAATATTCCGGTTCGGCGACGTCACGGTCGACATGAGTCTGCGCACCGTTCACAAGGGCGCGACCACCGTGCATTTGACGCCCATCGAATACCGCCTGCTCGGTCTCCTGGTCGCCAATGCGGGCAAGGTACTGACCCACCGCCAGATCCTGCGCGACGTGTGGGGTCCTTCGCATGCCGAGGACGGTCATTACGTGCGCGTCTACATGGGCCACCTGCGCCACAAATTGGAGGACGATCCCGCCCAGCCCAAGCACATACTGACCGAAACGGCGGTTGGTTATCGCTTGGTGCAGAACGCTCGAGTCTAGTCTCCTACGGCTCGCGGGGGCGGATCCGGCGCCGGGCGCGTTCGAGGTCGCGTGGCGTATCGACGTCCCAATTTGCCGACGGCAACGCGAGCAGCACCACCTCACCCGGGGGCAGGCGGCGCACCACCTCGCGCAGGCCGTGATCCCCCGTGAGTTCGCGCGTGCGTGCATACAGCCACCGGGGCAGGATGAGCGGCACGCCCGGGGCGTCGCGCACGCGCCGCGCGGCGACGCGGCGGCGCGCCCCCCGCCAGCGGGCGATCAACCGCGCGATGTCGCGGCGCGCCAGGCCAGCCAGATCGACCGGGAGCAGCAACACACCGGCGGCGGCCCGGGCCCGGCGCAGCCCCAAGCGAACTGAACTCGACAGGCCGCTGGCACGCCGCGGATTGGACAGGAATGCGGCCGCATGCGCGCAGGAGCCGATCTTGTAGCGGCCGGCGGCGGCCGGAATCACGACGATGACCTGGGATGCCCCCGCGAACGGCGCCAACACCCAGAGCGTCCTTTGGAGCAATGTCCGGCCGTGAATCCGGGCGAGCGCCTTGGGCTGTCCGAGACGGGCGGAAAAACCCGCCGCGAGCACCACGATGCGCAGCTCGGGCACCGAGCGGGCTTTCATTGCTATCATGCCGGCATGACGACGAACCATGCCAGAGTGCAGCGCCGGCCGTTTTTGACGCCCATCTGGCTGCTCGCGCTCGCTGCGCTGTTCATCGTGAGTTTCTTGAGCTTGGAAGTGTGGATTTGGGCGACCGCGGATTCGACCACGATTATAGTGGTGCGGCACGCGGAAAAGGTGACCGGCGACGGCGACGATCCGCCGCTCACGCCGGCCGGGGAGGCGCGCGCCGCGCTGCTGGCGCGCATGTTCGGCGATGCGCGCGCACCGGGGCACATCGATGCCATCTATGTATCGCCCATGGTGCGCAACCGGATGACGGCGGCGCCCTTGGCTGCAAAGCTCGGGCTGACACCCATCGTCGCCCCGGCGGGCGACGCGGCGGGGCTTGCGCGCCGCGTGCTGCGCGAGCACGAAGGAGGCAGAATCCTCGTGGTCGGGCACAGCGACACGGTGCCCGGGATCGTCGCGTCCCTGACCGGGGCGAAACACCTGCCGCCGATTGCCGACGGCGAATACGGCACGATGTACGTGGTCACCGTGCCGCGCATCGGCCGCGCGGATTTCCTGCGCCTGACCTATTAGGGCGCGGTGGCGCGCAGCAGGATGGCCTTGCGCACGAAGTCGGCGTGCCGCCCGATCATGAAGTCCGCGCGCACCACGTCGCGAATTCTCCGGCTGCCGTCGATCAAGTAGGTGGTTCGACGCACGCCGATGCCGAGCGGTCCGTTGACTCCGTACATCTTGATGACCGACTTGTCGACGTCCGACAGCAGGGCGAACGGCAGATGATACCTCGCGCGAAATTTGGCGTGCGATTCGGGATTCTGCGGGCTGATGCCCACGACGCGCAAATTTGCGCTTTGCAGATCCGCCTGCATATCGCGCAGCGCGCAGGCTTGGCGGGTGCAGCCGGGCGTGAAATCCGCCGGATAGAAATACAGGACGATGGCGCCGGCGTTCAAGAAGTCGGTCAGCGATCGATCTTTTCCGGCGTCATCCGGGAGCGTGAATTCCGGCGCTCGTTCCCCTGCATTGAGCATTTGACAATACCTCCTGCAGCGAATCCTAGCGATTTTCCCGCGCTCATGTGCAGACTTTGGCTAACGCAGGCCTTTGCTGCTAATATTCCTGGCCCTTTTTGGGGGAGTAGCTCAGTTGGGAGAGCGTCGCGTTCGCAATGCGAAGGTCGAGGGTTCGATCCCCTTCTCCTCCACCACATCCGAAGGCCGGAAGGGCATGACTTCCGGCCTTTATTCTTCTTCGCCTCGGTAGCTCAGTGGATAGAGCGAGTGCCTCCTAAGCGCTAGGTCGCAGGTTCGATTCCTGCCCGGGGCACTCTTCGGCGCGGGCCCGATCCGGGATCCCAACGCTCAAGCGCTCGGCGCGCGGCTTGCCGCCCGCAACACGCGCAGCTTGCTGTCGAAGTCTTCCTTGTTCATATAAGCGCCGCACAGCCAGCGGACGCCTTGATAGGCGCGCCGACCGTGCAAGGTGCGCCAATTATCGAACAGCAACGCCGTGCCCGGCGCGAGCCGCATGGTGATTTCGTTCGAGGGATCGTTGATCGACCGGTTGAACAGCGTGAGCGCCCGGTAAAACGCGCTCATTTCCGGCGTCGGCAGGCGAAATGGCGCGCGGTCATAGTTGTTATAGGCGATTTGCGCGAAATCCCCATTATGGTCGAGGCGGATCACCGGATGCTCGCCGCGCAGATGGACGCCGTCACCCAGGTACTGGGCCGGCACCATGACGCTGGACAAAGTGGCGAAGGCGGTTGGATCGTCGCGGCGAATCTGCTCGGAAATCTTGAATCCGTCGACCAGGGTGCTGTCGCCGCCGCTGCCGTCGAACTTCAGGCAATGAAACATCTGATAGCCGGGCGGATCGAGGCTGTAGGTCCCGTCGGTGTGCGGGCCGATGGCGGCCGATGTGTAGGCGCTGTCTTGAAACGCCAGATTGGCCGTGAAGTCCCACATGCCGCCGAATATGGATTCGCGCACGTAGCCGATCTTGGTGACCAAATTCCTGGTCGCCTCGAGGGTCGGCGGAACTCCCGACGCCAGGGCAAAGCCGTACTGCTCCACCATGTCCAGCCAGCGCAGCAAGCCCGCGTCCCCCGACATGATCTCCTCGTGACTGACCGTCGGGAAGTCCTGTCCGATGGCGGCGCGGTCCCAGGGGCGCCGCCGCGGCGCCGCGGCGCGGCCCTCGGTCCGGGCGATATTCCACAGAAATTCGGCAGGCAGGGTGCTTGGCGCACCCTCGTGCGTCCACACAATGCGCAGCGCGCGCCCGCCATCTTCAATCTCGAGCTTCGCCGGGGCAAGGTCCGCGGGAATGGAGAAGGTGTCGACCTGCCGTTGCAGCGTCACAGGATTCAGGCTCTCCTGCGAATGACAATGGTCGCGCAGCCACACGGGCGAAAAGCGTGCCTTGGGAGCCTTGTCATACCAGGACACCTCCACTTCACCGTCGACGAAACTCGCGCTCGCCAGCAACGCCCCGGAAAAACGAAATTCACCAGCAACGAGGTCAAGCATGTCGACTCCTGCGAAGTGTGCCGAACCCGGCGGATTGCCGCCGGTCTTATTGTACGACTGTATAATAAGGATCACGACCGGTCAACCTGCAAAGCGGCGGCGTTGAGCGCGGCGGTTCATGGCGCGAGTTTGCGGCGGGCTCGCCCCGGGCGGGCTGGCGCCGTGCCGGGCGCCGCTGCCGGGCGGCAGCGGTACGGCGCACTGAAAACAGGGTGATTTCGTGCGAGCCGCGGCCTACGCAGGATCGTGCCCAAGTCCGCGACACTGCTCCGCCACCTGCTCGCGGATGATCTCGGCGAGGCGCAGCGCGCCCGGTCCGGCGTAATCGCGGTCGGCAAACACCAGGTAGAGGTCGCCCCAGCGTTCGCCACCCTCACGCAGCGGTAGCGGCTTGAGCACGCCGCCGTCCAATTCGCCGCGCACCGTGTCCTCGGGGTACCAGGCAAAGCCCAGGCCCATGCTCGCGGCGTGGATCGAGGTGGCCTTGTGACTCACGGTCCAGCTTTGTTCCGCGCCGAGCCAGCTGCCGCTGCGCCGCTGGCTGCCGGTGTCCCGGATCACCAGGTGGCGGTGCGCTCGCAAGTCCTGCAGCGTCAGTTCGCGGCCGAGGCGATGCAGCGGATGCTCCGGGTGCGCCGCCGCGATGAAGCGCAGCCGCATCAGCGGATCGCCCACGAAACCGGACGGAATCCGCGAACAGATCGCGAGGTCGACCGTCCGCTGCAGCAATGCTTCCTCGGTGCCGCTGAGCACGGTCTCGTACAACTCCATGCGCGTCTCCGGCCGTTCATCCGCGAAGCGCGCAAAACATCGCAGCAGCAACCAGGTGGGAAAGATGATCTCCACCGCCAGCCGCAGTTCCGGTTCCCAGCCCGCGGCGAGGCTGCCGGCCGCCCCTTCGAGCGCGCCCGCTTCCGCCAGCAGCGCCTTGGCGCGACGGTACAGCACCTCTCCGGTGGGGGTGAGATGCGCCTTGCGCCCGACGACTTCGAAGATCTTGACACCGAGCAACGCCTCGATCTTCTGCACGGCGTAGGTCACCGCCGACTGGCTCTTGTGCAGCAACAGGGCGCCTTGGGCGTAGCCGTCGGCATCGACCACCGCCAAGAGGGTTCGCCATTGTTCCAAGGAAATCCGGGGATTGGCAGTCATATATTCATTCAATAGATAGGTAGACCCTAAATATTCTACTTTTTTATCTACTCAATCAATATTCAAATAGTAACCGTAGGTAGATATCCCAGGTAGATATCCCAGTCACCACCAGTTACAGAGAGGCTCATGAGCACCCTGCTTCAGATCAACGCGAGCATCAACAACGGGCAGTCCAGCCAGCTCGCCAGCCAATTCGTCGCGGCTTTTCGCGCGCGCCACCCGGAGGCGAAGATCCTGGTGCGCGACGTGGCGGCAGCGGAACCGGTACCGCACCTCACCGCGGAGCGCTTTGGCGCGTTCGTCACCAAGGCGGACGAGCGCAGCGCCGCGCAGCACGCGGTGGTGGCATACTCCGACACGCTGATCGACGAACTGAAGCAGGCTGATGTGATTGCGTTGGGCCTGCCGATGTACAACTTCGGGGTGCCGTCGCAGCTGAAGGCCTATTTCGACCACATCGCCCGTGCCGGTGTCACATTCAAGTACACCGAGAACGGTCCGGTGGGCCAGCTCAGCGGCAAGATGGTGTACGTGTTCGCGGCCCGAGGCGGCCTCTATGCGGGGACGCCGATGGATACGCAGACCAGCTACGTACGCGACTTCCTGCGCTTCCTGGGCATGACCGACGTGGAGTTCGTCTATGCGGAAGGTCTTGCCATCAGCCCGCAGAGCAAGGAGGCGGGCTTGGCGAAGGCCGTGGCCGAGATTGCACGTCTCGCCGCCTGACCTCGGGCACATTCATTTCAAGGAGATCTCAACATGACCACGCGTACTTTGATCCATGTCATCGAGTCGATACCGACGTCCGACGGCGCCGGCGTCAAGCTGCGCCGCAGCCTCGGCAGCCAGCGCGGCCTGCATGTGGACCCGTTCCTGATGCTCGACGAGTTCTATTCGGACAATCCGGACGACTACCTCGCCGGGTTTCCCGCCCATCCGCATCGCGGCTTCGAAACCGTCACGTACATGCTGGACGGCCACATGCGTCACGAGGATCACCTCGGCAACCGCGGTGATCTCGGCCCCGGCAGCGTTCAATGGATGACGGCGGCGCGTGGAATCATCCACTCCGAGATGCCGCAGCAGAGCGAGGGACGCATGCGCGGCTTCCAGCTGTGGCTCAACCTGCCGGCGAAGGAGAAAATGAAACCTGCCAGCTACCGGGACATTCCTGCCACCGAGATTCCGTTGGTGCAGCTGCCGCAGGGCGGGGAAGTGAAAGTCATCGCCGGCACGCTCGCGCTGGAGGGCGATGCCGTCAGCGGCCCGGTCAACGGCCGCGATGCCGAACTCACGACAGATCCGCTGTACCTGGATGTGCGGCTGCCGGCCGGCGCGCAATTCGATGCGCCGGTAGCCGCGGGTTACAACGCCTTCCTCTATGCCTATGAAGGCAGCGCCGACATCGGTGCCGCCGATGCGGCGAAGCGGCTGCCGCGGCGCGCGGCGGGTGTCCTGTCCGACGGCGATCGCGTGCGGGTGCAGGCGGGCAGCGAGGGCGTGCGGCTTCTGGTCCTGGCCGCCAGGCCGTTGCGCGAACCGGTGGTGCAGTACGGTCCGTTCGTCATGAACACGCGCGAGGAAATCGAGCAGGCGCTCGCGGATTATCGCGACGGGCACCTTGCCACGGCGGCCTGAGGAGGCTCACCCCGCGGCCGCGATGACGTCGTTGCCGCGGCCGGCCGGCGGGTGGGTGCCGCCTATCGCGGTGCAGCGGAGAACGTCCGAGTTCCGTGCGGCACTGCGTGCGGTGTGGGGGTAGACTTCCGCGGACGGCGAAATGAAAATCAGGGGAGATCGATCATGTCGGAAAACGTTTACAAGGTGATTGAACTCGTCGGCACCAGCTCGGAGTCATGGGAGAAGGCGACTGCTGCTGCGATCACTCGAGCCAGCAAGACGCTGCGGGACCTGCGGGTCGCGGAAGTCGTCAAGCTCGACGTGCAACTCAAGAACGGGAAAGTCGAAGCGTATCGATCGCGCATCAGCGTGTCCTTCAAGTACGAGAGCGGTAAGTAGTCTCATGGTACGGTGAGCACGCACATCCGCCGAGCACCGCCGCGAATGTTACGGCAGATGGGCGGCCCGGCGTCGTGCCCGCACCGCCCACCTTGCCCGGCGTGCCCACGGTTCGGTGAGGGCGGCATCGCCCCTGCGGCGCGCAGCGCGCTCGACGAGCTGGCGCGCGCGCACGGACTGCCCATGGTGCCGGTGATCTGCGGGCCGACCGCCGCATTTCGACTCCGCGCGCGGCTGGCCATCCGGGGCCGTCTGGGATCGCCCAAGCTGGGGCTGTTCGAGCTTGGAACCCACCGCGTGGTTCACATCCCCGACTGCAGCGTGCAACACCCGTTGATCAACCGCGTCGCCGCCGTCGTGCGGCGCGCCCTGGTTGATGCCCGGGTGACCTGCTACTCGGATCGGGCGCATTTGGGTCTCGCACGCTACCTGCAAGTGACCGTGGAGCGCAGCTCCCAGAGCGCGCAGGTGGTGATCGTCGCCAACAGCGCGACGCCCGAGCCGTTGGCGGCGTGCCTCGATTTGATTCGCGAGCGGCTCGGCCCGGAACTGCACAGCCTGTGGTTCAACGCCAATTGGGAGCGCTCCAACACCATCCTCGGGCCCGAATTCCAATGCTGGTGCGGGCCGGCCAGCGTGGTGGAACGCTTCGGCGGGGCCGCGGTGCACTACCCGCCGGGCGCGTTCGGACAGAACAATCTCGATATCGCGCAGGGCATCATCGAGCAGGTGCGCGCCCAAATTCCGCAGGGCGCGCGAGTCGCCGAATTTTACGCAGGCGTCGGCGCCATTGGCTTGTCGGTGGTGGCCCGGACCAGCGAGATCCGGATGAACGAAGTCAGTCCTCAGTCGCTGTACGGGCTCGAACTCGGGCTCGCTCAGCTCGACCCGGCGGATCGGGCCAAGATTTCCGTCGTTCCGGGTCCGGCGGGCGCCGCCCACCGGTGCGCGGCCGGCGCGCAGGTAGTGATCGCGGACCCGCCGCGCAAAGGCCTCGATCCCGAGTTGACCGCCTATGTGAGCGAGTACCCGCCGGAGCGGTTCGTGTACGTGAGCTGCGGGCTCGAGTCTCTGCTCGCCGATGCCCGGCGTCTGACGGCTGTGGGCAGGCTGCGTCTCGGCGCCCTCACCGCATTCAATCTCCTGCCATTCACCGGGCACGTCGAAACCCTCGCGTGCTTTGAGCGCGTCTGAGGCCCGCGGGCGCCGCCGATCGGCGCGGCGTCTCGACATCCCGGCGCAATGCGGTTGCTGGTCAGCGAATTTTCTGAATGAGCCAAAGTCCCGGCTTGCCGCGCTGATTGAGCCCAAGGCTGAGCAACGCCGATTTGGTTCCCCACAGGCGCGCGAGCGGCAGTCCTTCGCGATGCACGCGGCGCGCAAACGCCTGCGCCCGACTCATGACCTGAAAACTATCATCGACGCTGCCGGAGGCGGCAAGCCCGCTGCGGTCCTCGACGCCAAAGTGGTGCATGGCGGGCGCGGGGGGCTTGGAGACGTGTCCACCGGCAGGGTCTTGGGCGAGCGTCGCGGGCAGATCGCTCGCCGGCCGCAGATCCAGCCCATTTTCCCGCTGGCCGAGCGCGCGGTGAAGCGCCGCCCCGGGTTGCGCGGCGGCGATCGCGGAGAACGAGGCCTCGGTGCGGCCCAGCGGCGGGGTGGCGAGCGCCGCACTCACCAAACCCACTCCGCACAGTCCAATCGCCGTGAGGATCCTCGTCCGCTGTGTGCCGTGCTTCTCCATGTCGTCAAGCGACGGTGCGCGCGGCGCTGCGCCACGTCTGTGCGCTCGGACACTTTAGGCCCGATATGCCGATCTAGCGCAACAGGTGGTGCTGATGCATCCAATCATCCATCCACTTGCGCAGATCCGCATCGACCACCATCGCCCACAGCGACAGCGCGGCCACCACGAGACCGATGATGACCGAATTGGAGCGTTCCGCGACGTAGGCCGAGTAGCCGAGTATCCAGGGGGAAACCATCAACCAGAGCCCGAACGCGGCGCTGGCGATATCTTCCCAGGGACTGCGTGTGTCGACCAGGTAGCGGCACACGGCGATCACCATGATGACGGCGGCCCCAGTGAGCCAGGTGTTCCACACCGCATCCAAGTGGCCGGGCGCGAAGTGCAGTATCCGGGGCGAGGCCATCAGCCACAACCCCGACAAGGTGATGACCAGGTCACGCAACCGTTTCATGTCCATAAGCCCCCCTGATTCGGCCCATTTGGCCCAGAGCGCACACAGCCAACGAGTCGACGCTGAATTGCCGGATCACATCTTCAAGCGGCCTGGATTATACCTCTCCGACGCGGCAATGTCGGTACGGCCATGCGCAATGCATCGCAACAGCGCGCCCGATGCGCTGCGGACGGCCTTGGCTTGGCGAGTTCAAGGACCGACGGACGAGGGTCTCAGCAGACGTTCCAATTGCTCGGCATGCGCCTGCGGTAAACCCCGCTCGCGCGCCACGGCCAGAATCTGCAGGCTCACCGCTTTGTAGAACTGCAAAACGCCTGCCGGCAGATCCGTCAGGGCGGCCACGTGCAGAGCGACGCTGTCGACGTCGCCGCGCGCGATCGGGCCGGTGAGCGCGCCCCGCGGGCCCAAGCTGACCGCATTCTGCAGGGTCGTGGCACAGAGGGGAGACAGCGCATCGAGCGCCTCGCGCGGGCCTATGCCGGCCTCGCCCAGGAGCAGGAGCGCGGTATGCAGGATCGCGATCAGGCCATTGCTGGCGATCGCGGCCCCCGCATGATACGCAACCCAGCCTTCCTCACCGATGGAGAGCCCGCGGCTCTCCAACAACTGCACGAGATGCAGACTCCACGCCAATGCGGCAGCATCGCCGCCCAATCCGAACGTGATCCCGGTCAGACCTCTCAGGCCTTGTTCGGCGCTCGCGATGCTTTGCAGCGGATGCAGCACGGCGCAAGAGACCCCTGCGCCGCGAAGCGGCGCGAGCACATTCGGTCCCAAGGCCCCGCTGGTATGCAGGGCCAATCCGCCGCGCATTCCCGCCGCCGCGAGAGTTCGCGCGACGCCCGCAATCTCCGAGTCGGGCACTGCGATCAGCACCCGGCGCACCAGGGCGGGCAGCTCGGCGCAGGATACGGGCCGAACATCGCCGCCGATGAACGAACCCGCCCGCACGGATTTCTCCACGGATCGGCCCGCCACGGCGCCGACCGATTCGCCGCGCAGCTGCAGCAGCCGCCCCATGGCACAAGCGACCCGGCCCGTGCCGACGATGCCCAGCGGCTCGCTTGCGGCGTGTTCGTGCGTCATGCAGCGGCCGCCCGCCGCGTGCCGCGGTTCAGAATCCACAGCGCGCCCGGCAATGCCGTGAAGTCGGCGAGCAGTGCCAGAACGAACGCCGACGCGGAAACCGTACCGAACTCGCGCATTGGAGGCAGGTTCGAGAGCGCGAGTGCGAGAAAGCCGCTGGCGTTGATGAGCGTGGCGAACAGAATCGGACGGCCTGCGACCATCAGCGCATGACGCAGGGCGTCGGCGGTCGAGCCGCTCGAACGGCCCTCCTGGAAATGGTAGAAAAAATGCACCTGATCATTCTCCGTGGCGCCGAGCACGGTCGAGCCGATGAGAATGGTGGCGATGTTCAGCGGAATGCCGGCCACACGCATGACGATGAACACCGACAGAATCGCGAACAACGACGGGATCATCGTCATCAGCCGCGCCGAGGGGCTGCGAAACACCAGCAAGAAGCCGCAGAAAATGACGCCGGCGGTCAGCGCGAAGCTTTCGGTGAGCGTGGGCAGCAGGCGTTCGGTGATTTCTCCCGAGAGCACTCCCTTGCCGGCGAGGCTGCCGCGCACGTCGCGCAGCGCAGGATCACTCGCCTGCGCCGCGGACCAGGTCCGTTCGACGAACTTGCGCATCGCGCCGGCCGGGCCGAAAAGCTCCCCGCGCCCGCGGATGCTGAGCCGCACGCTCGCGAGATTGGTCACGTCCACGTAGTTGCGCGCACCGGGTTCGGTGAGCATGATCTGGTCGAGGTCCGAGGCCAGCTTCGGCCAGTCGGCGGGCGCCGTGGGCAGCTGATCCGCGCCCGACTGGATGTACCGGGCCCAGCGCAGCACCGATGTGGGACCGTCCACCGCGTCGACACCCGGATGCTGTTCGAGCTGCCGGGTCAACAGCTCGACGGCGCGCAAAAAGTCCGGGTCCAAGGCATGGCCGGGCTGGGTCTGCAGCCAAAGATCGATGACGTCGAGGCCGTTGGACTGCTCGAAGCGTCGCGTATCCTGCGCCACGCGTTCGCTGGGATTGACATAGGTCAACGCATCGGTCTCGAGTTTCAGCGGCGCGAGTTTGCCGGGAATGCCGAACAGCGCGGCCGCGCCGCACAGCATCAACGCGATCGCACCGATCACCAGCGGCCAGCGGTAACGGCGCGTCGCGGGCACCAGCGCGTCGACAAATGCCGGAAACAATTTGCCGGCGGGAGCCGCGCCGGCGCGCGGCGGGGCGCGCAGCGGCGCGCGCAGCAGCGACTGCAGCGCCGGGAACAAGGTAAAGCAGCTCACCCAAGCCATGACGATGCCGCACGCGGTCCAGAGGCCCATTTCACGCACTGGACGAATCTCCGACACGGCGAGTGCGGCGAAGCCGACGGCGGTTGCGAACATCGAGGCCGTGCAGGGCAGGAATTTATTGGCAAGCGCGCGCGCTTGGTGCTCGCGAAGAGTCGGGGCGTCGTCGGGTTCCATGTACCGGGAATGAATGTAGACGAGCGTGGCGGTCGTCGTGACCATGACGGTGAGCGGCACAATGGTCGACACGACACTATTCGACCAGCCGAAGACGTCGGCCACTCCCACGGCCATCGCGACGACGGTGCCGAGCGTGAGCACGATGGCGCCGAGCGCGCGCCACGAACGGTACACGAGCAGCACCAACGTCACCAGGAACACTCCGAACAGCGGCATGAACTTCTTCGTGGCGGCGCCAGTTTGCCGCTCGAGCCAGGCGTCGAGCCACGGAGTGCCGACGCGCCGGATGGCGCTGAAGGGGCGCCTGGATTTCTCCAGGGGCAGCACCAGCGCGTCGATCGCGGCCAATGCGTGGTCGCGTTCGGCGGCGGAGCCGACGCGCAGTTCGAGCGCGATGCCGAGGTAATGATCGCCGACCAGCCCGGCGCGGCGGAACAGCGTCGTGCCGGTCGCGAAGGTCCGCATGCGCGCAGCCTCGTCCGGGCCGATGGTCTCGGGCGCGCCCGGGCGGCGGTAGAGCGTGAGAATGCTGTGCGCCCCCACGTGCGGGATCTTGTTGAGCTCGCGCTCGAGCCGCTCGGCACCTTGCAGCACGTCCGGATCATACGGATCGGGCGCTTCGAGCATGAGAAGCGCCTGCTCCCCTTCGGGGAATACGCGCTCGAAATCGAGCGTTGCCTGCGCCACGGGATCGCCGGCCACGACCAGCCGCTCGATGGCCGCATCGGTGGGTACACGAGTCGCGCCGTAGATGCCGGCGGCGGCGAGAATCGAGAAGGCGGCGACGATCCAGCGCCGTGCGTCCAGCACGCGCAGGAAGATTTGCACCAGCTTGGGGGAAATCAGGACGTTCATGATGGGGGCATGCTCACGCCGACACAGTAGGCCACCGGCGCGTGGGAATGATAGCCTACGGACATGAGCACTATGCTGATGGCTGCGGCGGCTACCCTGGTGTTTTGCGCCCCGGGCTATCCGGGCGCTGCCGGAGACGCCCAGCCGTTCATCGATCAATTCGCCTCCGCCACCGCCGCGACCGCTGGTTGGCCGGCGGGAAGTCTTAGCGCCGTGTATGACCCGACCGAGCAGGGTGGGCTTGCGAAACTCGGCAGTCCCGACGCGGTGCTCGCCTTCGTACCCTATGCCTTCTTCGTCCAGCATGGCACGGAGCTGCATCTGTCGCCGCTCGCACAGGCCGACGTCACCGGCGTCGGTCCCCTGGAGCGCTGGACGCTGGTCGCCAAGGCGGGCGCGGTGAGCGGTCCCAAATCCCTCGCGGGGTACACCATTCTCAGCGTGGCCGGCTACGCTCCGGAGTTCGTGCGCCACTCGGCGCTCGAAGCGTGGCCGCTGCCTCCGGACGTCAAGATCGAATCGACGGGCCAAATCTTGAGCGCGCTGCGCCGGGTCGCCGCCGGCGAACATGTGGTCGCACTGCTCGACCAAACACAGGCGGCGGCGCTTCCGACATTACCGTTCGCCGACCAGCTCAAGGCCGTGATGCAATCGGCGCCGCTGCCGGTCGCCCTGGTGGCGGTCGTTGACGCCCGCCTGCCCGTCGCGCGCGCGCGCGCCCTGCAGGCGGGATTGCTCAAGATGGGCCATGCGGCGGCGGACGCCGACATCCTGGGGCAGCTGCATTTGCAGGGATTCGTGTTGCCCGAGTCTGCCGGGCGCAACGCGACGCCGTGAAGACGTGGCCGGGATGCGCGGTCCTCGCGCTCATGCTGGCCGCGTGCGGGGCGCCGCTGCGCCCGACGGCGCCTCATCCGGCGGCGGGCGCAGGCTCCGTCGAGGCGCTGGCCGCCGCCATCGCCGCGGCCGCCAAGCGCAGCGAAGGTGAACCCGATTCGAAGGTGCGCAGCGAGCTGGCGGCGCAGGCCAGCAGCGACGCGGATGCCTGTATGGCTCGCGAGCCGCAAGCCGCCGGCTGTCTTTACGGGCGCGCGGTCGCCCTCGGTCTGGAAGCGCGCGCACATCCGCTGCGCGCGGGCGAGTTGCTCAACACCATGCTCGCCTGCTTGACGACCGCCGAAGCGGCGGATCGCGACTACGATCAGGCGGGCCCCGCGCGCGTGCGGGCGCTGGTGTTGATTCGCGCGCCCGGATGGCCGTTGGGCCCGGGCGATGCCGACGCAGGATTGGTCGCCGCGCACCGCGCCGTGGCGCTGCAGCCGCAGTACCCGCCGAATCTGCTCGCGTTGGCGGAGGCACTGGCGAAGACCGGAGACGCGCAGGGTGCCCGGGAATGCTACGAGCGCGCGCGCGCCGCCGCGCAGGCACTGCCTGCCACGGCCGATCGAGACGGCTGGCTGCGCGAAGCCGACGAGGCGCTGCGCCGTCAGTAGGTGCCTGTCCGGGTGTTCCGTGTGGCCGCGACCGCGGCAGATTTCGCTTCAGCCGAGGCGATCAGACGCCGCTCGAGCGCGGCGCCGCGCGCCGGCCGGTAGTGCGCCGCACGGCGGCGCCCGGAGCGGCGCCCGCTTGTCGATCCAGCTCGCCGCGCAGCTGAGCCGTCGCGCCGGTGGAGATGGCACCGAGCATGGCTTCGATGGTGGCGAGATCGGGCCGGCGCCGGCGGGCATGCAGCGCGAGTGCTTGGCGCATGACGCGCAAATGCGCGGGCGTCGTGCCGCAGCACCCGCCGATGATGCGCGCGCCGGCGTCGTAGGCGAGGCGGACGTATTCGGCCATCAATTCGGGCGTGCCGTTGAAGCGAATGGCGCCGTCGACGAACTGCGGAATTCCGCAGTTCGCCTTGGCGACCAGTACCGCGGCCGAATCGGCCGCGGTTGCGAGATTGACGATGGAGGCCACGAGCTCCGCGGGACCGGTTCCGCAATTGCTGCCGCAACCCGCGAGCTGATGCTTGTGCTGCAGCCCGGCCAGGTCGACCGGCGTGACGCCCATCATGGTGCGGCCGTTGGTATCGAAGCTCAGGGTCGCGACCACGGGCAGGCCGGTGGTGCGCGCGCCGGCGATCGCCGCTTCGGTCTCCTCCACGGACGACATGGTCTCGATCCACAGTACATCGGCGCCGCCCCGCGCGAGCGCCGCGGCCTGCTCCTCGAACGCCTGACGGGCGGCCTCACTACTGAGCGGACCCAGGGGTTCGAGGATTTCACCGGTGGGGCCCATACTACCGCCCACCAGGACGACGCGGCCGGATCGCGCCGCCTCGCCGGCGGCGATGGATGCGGCGCGTTCATTCAACTCGGCGACGCGGTGTTCCGCCCGGTGCAGCTTCAAGCGGTGGCGCGTTCCGCCGAAGCTGTTGGTCAGAATGATGTCGGCTCCGGCTTCGATGAAATCGCGGTGCAGGCCGGCGATCCGGTCCGCATGGTCCGCGTTCCACAGCTCCGGGGCGTCGCCCGATTGCAGGCCGCGATCGAAGAGGTTGCTGCCGGTGGCTCCGTCAGCCAACAGCCAAGGACGCTCTGCCAACAAAGAATGTAGTCGATCGGTCATGTCGAAGCGCGCACTCCAGTAACGTGTACCGGATTCATTTTACGCCGATCGGCCGCGGGTTTTGGTTATTTCCTGCTATTCCGCAATGGCCGGTGATCGAGTAAATTAACGCCGGCCGCACGAGGATTGTGCCATGACCCAAGCCCGCGAAGAGCTGCGCAGCGCCGTACATTGGATCGAGGCGCTCACCGATGGCATGCTCATGCCGCAGGATAGGCGTGCGCGCCTGGCGCTCGGCTGTCTCGATATCGCGATCGAGCACCAGGCCGCCATTTCGGTATTGGCGGAACGGCCGCTGTGGGGCCCCGCGTACGCGCTGCTCCGAGGTCTGCTCGACGCCTTGGTCCGCGGGGTGTGGCTGGCGCGCTGCGCGACGGACGACGAGCTGGACGCCTTCGAAGTGGCCGGCCTGCGCCGCAAGTCCCTCGAGGAAATGGTGGGCGACGTCGAACGTGCGCTGGGCCATTCGCGCGGTGCGTTGTCCAAGCTTCGCAAGTCCTCCTGGGCAATGTTCAGCGACTTCTCGCACACCGGTTTCCGCCAGGTGGGGCGTCACCATGGTCCGATCAGCACCGAGCCCAACTATCCGGCCGCGGAAACGGATCAGGCGCTGCGCCTGGCGGCAGCGCTCGGTCTGCTCGCGGCGACGGAACTCGCCGATCTGTCGGGACATCGGAGTGCCGCGCTCGCCTGCCGGGAGCGAGCATTGAAATTCGCGGCCGCGCCGCACGAGTAGCGGCCGGCGCGCGGCGGATTCGATCTCATACGCCGCCGTCCGCCTTGGGCAAGCCGTCGTTCAACGCATAGTAGTCCGACTTGTCGCGCACGTAGATATGCTTTTCGATGGCCAACCCGGTGGGGGTGTCCAAAGTGCCGGCGGCGATGCTGACGGTGCCGCCGCGGAATTGGCGCCAGAACAGATTGCCGCCGCACACGCCGCAGAAGCCGCGCTCCGCCTCGTCGGAGGAGCGGTACCAAACCAGCGTCGCGGACGTGGTGAGCGTGAGGTTGGCTGAACCCACGTTGGTCATGGCGACGTGGTGTCCGCTGGTGCGGCGGCATTGCGAGCAGTGGCACGCAATCACGCCGCGGAGCGCGCCGGTGACGACGTATTGGACGCCGCCGCACAGGCACCGGCCGGAATGCCGCGGCGCTGCGGGCGTCATGCCGGCGCCCCGGCTGCGCCGACGTTGTAATATGCTGGCCGGGGGCGTGACGGTATGTTCATAAGGTGTCCTCGGAATCCGTTGGCTAACGGTTGCTGATGATGCCAGTTCGGCAGCGCCAGACAAGGAAATTGCATGCAACAGGAAGCGGAGATTACGATCAACGGCACCAAGCTCACGGACTCGGAATCCATGACCATTCGGGTCGCCGTCGACACCCTGGCCAACGTGCTTGCCGAGGACGTGGGCGAAGGCGAGGGCAAGATGCTGGCGGACCGCTACATGAGCGCGCTCGGCCGTATTCAGACGCTTCTCGAGAGCCGCCAGACGCGCAGGCAATAGCGGCGTCGGCGATACCTCCGCACCGGCGCGCTTGCGCCCCGGCCACGGTCCCATGTACTTTGTATTGCAAAGTAATGCGTGCCGAGCGATGATTCGCCCGCGAGCGCACCGGCCGAATCCGGGACTTTCCAAATGGGACCCTGTTCAACATGACGCGACAATGGCTATTGGCGGCCGCCGTGCTTGGCGCGGCCCTATCATCCGCGCCCACCTGCCGTGCGGATGAGCCGAACGGACCGTCCGGCATCAAAACCGCGATCGACGATACCGAACAATACTTCACCGCTCCGCTGCGCTGGGATTTGCAGGATTGGACGTACTTCGCTATTTCGGCGGCGGCGGTGGCCGCGGCCCATCAGTTCGACACGACGGTGCGCTCGCATTTCGCCGTGGGAGCCAATGCGACACTCAACGGCGGCGAGGACAAGAATAGTCTGCGGGACGCGATCCCGGCGCTGGCGCTGATTGGCGGGACCTGGGCCACGGCGGGATATCTCGGCGACTCGGATGGTTATCGAGAGACGTGGCGGCTGGTCGAGTCGGGGGTGTTCAGTACCGTGACGGCGGAGGCATTATCCGTTGCCGCCGGCCGTGAGCGGCCCGACGGAACCACCTCGCCCAATCAATGGCGAACCGGCGGCGATTCGTTTCCCTCCGTGCACGCGAGCGCCGCCTTCGCCATTGGCATGACGTTCGCGGAATCGGGCAACGATGACTATCGATGGCTGCGCCGGATCGTCGGCTACGCCGTGGCCGGCGGCACCGCCTACGTCCGCATCAAGGACAACGAGCACTGGCTGTCCGACACGGTGGCCGGTGCCGCCATCGGCATCGCCACGGCCCGCTTCGTGCTCAATCGCGAGAACGGCAAACACGGGGAGATCGCATTCACGCCGCAGAAGGGCGGCTGGATGCTCTCGTACAACGTAGCGCTGCGCTAGACGCCGGTCCGAGTATTTTGCGTGAGGCGCGCTCGCGGCCACGAAGAATTACACAGCTCCCGGAACGCGGCCCGTGCCGACCCCGGATGGCGCTGGCGTGTTGCGCCGCCGAGGCGCTATTCTAGCGGCAATGCCGCCAGCGCCTCACGCGCAACAAAATGTCTCGAACACACCTGAGGATTCTTCAATGACAAGTCGTTGGCTTGGCTTTCTATGGCTCGTCGCCGCGCCGACGCTCGCAGTGCACGCCGATTCCGGCGCGCCGGCGATCGCGCCCATCCTGGGCTACAGCAGCCAAGGCTCGGGAGTGCAAGAAGAATGGGAGAAGAAATTTCGCGACGGCATCTCGCCGTCCGACATCCGCGAGAGCATGCGGCGATTGAGCGCGCGCCCACACCACGTCGGGTCCGCTTACGACAAGGACAATGCGGAATGGATTCTCGCCAAGTTCAAGGCGTGGGGCTTCGATGCCAAAATCGAGACCTTCAATGTGCTGTTTCCGACCCCGAAAACACGGGTCCTCGAGATGTTGCAGCCCACGCCGTTCCGAGCCGCCCTGCGCGAAGGGGCGGTGCCGCAGGACCCCACCTCGGATCAAACCGCCGAACAACTGCCGACCTACAACGCCTACTCGGCCGACGGCGACGTGACGGCGCCCCTGGTTTACGTCAATTACGGCAATCGTGAGGATTACGAGCAACTCGACCGCCTGGGAATTTCCGTGAAGGGCGCCATCGTGATCGCGCGCTACGGGCATGGATGGCGCGGGATCAAGCCGAAGGTGGCCGCCGAACGCGGTGCGATCGGGTGCATCATCTATTCCGACCCGAGCGGCGACGGGTATTTCAAGGGCGACGCCTATCCCGGCGGCGGCTGGCGGCCGAGCACCGGAGTGCAACGCGGCAGCGTCATGGATACCGACTACCCGGGCGACCCGCTGACGCCCGGCGTGGGCGCGACCGCGAACGCCAAGCGTCTGCCGCTCAAGGACGCGAAGACCATCACCAAGATTCCGGTGCTGCCGATTTCCTATGCGGACGCGCTGCCGCTGCTATCGGCGCTGCAAGGGCCGGTCGCACCCGAGGAATGGCGCGGCGGGCTCGCGATCACCTACCACGTGGGCCCCGGCCCCGCCCTCGTGCATCTGCAGGTGGCTTCCAACTGGGACATCAAACCGATCTACGACGTGATCGCCACGCTCAGGGGCGGCAAAGCGCCCGATCAATGGGTGATCCGCGGCAATCACCACGACGCATGGGTGAACGGCGCCGACGATCCGCTATCCGGGCAGGCGGCCATGCTCGAGGAGGCGCGCATGCTGGGGGTCCTGCACGCGCAGGGATGGTCGCCCGACCGCACCATCATTTATTGCGCGTGGGACGGTGAAGAGCCCGGCTTGCTGGGTTCGGTCGAGTGGGTGGAGACGCATCTCGAGGAGCTGCAGAAACACGCCGTGGCCTACATCAATTCCGACAGCAACGAGCGCGGCTATCTATCGGCCGGGGGGACGCAGGACCTGCAGAATTTCATCAGCGCGGTGGCGCGCGAGGTACAGGATCCGGAGACGCCGTTGTCGGTCTATCAGCGGTCGCATTTGGTCGGCATCGCGAGAGCCAAGGACGCGGACGAGCGCGGCGACCTGCGCAAGCGCAGCGATTTGGTATTGGATGCGCTCGGGGACGGGTCCGATTTCACGGCGTTTCAGGATTACGCCGGCATCTCGACCTTGGACCTGTCCTTCGGCGACGAGGACGACGGCGACCAGTACCACTCGATCTACGATGATTTCTACTGGTACACCCATTTCGTGGATACCGACTTCGCCTATGGGCGCGCGCTGTCCGAAACCGCGGGCACCGCCATCATGCGGCTGGCGGACGCAGAACTCGTGCCCGTCGACTACGCCCCGCAGGCCGAAGCCATCGAGAAGTACGAAGCCGAGCTCGAGAAGCTCCTCAAGGACAAGCAGGACGAATTCACGGAGCGCAATACGCAGCTGAAGGAGGGCGTATTCACCGCGACCAACGATCCGCGCAGGCCCATGAGGCCGCCGCCGGCCGAGACCGTGCCGCCCTACATGAACTTTGCCCCCATGAAGAATGCGATCAGCGGGCTGCAGAAGAGCGCCGACCATTTTTCCAAGGCGCTCACGGACTTCCGGGACAAAGGCTCGCCGGAGCTGCCCGAGAAGTCCCGGGCGCTCATCAACGCAGACCTCATCCACGTGTCGCGGCTGTTCCTGAACCAGCAGGGATTGCCGGAGCGGCCCTGGTTCAAGAATCAGATCTACGCGCCGGGTGCCTATACCGGCTACGGCGCAAAGCCGATTGCGGCCGTTCGCGAGTATATGGACGAGAAAAAGTGGGCTGAGGCGGAGGCTCAGGTACCCCAGGTCTCGCGGGTCATCGAGAACGTCGCGGCCGGCATCGACAAGGCCGCGACCGACATCGAACACGCGATGGCCGATGTACGCTGACGGCAGGAACATAGCGCGCGTGCCCGCGCGGATCCTGACCATGCTGCGCCGTGCACGTTGCGCCGCATCTTGCGCGGCCGCCGGGGCCGTGGCCGCCGTCGCGCTCCTGCCGGCGCCGGCATCCGCACTTGCCGGCGACGACTCGCCCGCACCCGTCACCGCGCCGCCGGTCACTGCGCTGCCCATCACCGCAGCACCCGTCACCGCAGCCCCCGCCACGCCGGCACCGGCCATCGTCGCGCCCTTGGCAAAGGGGCCTGCCACCGGCCTGGCGGATTCCGCGGCCCTGCGCGCGACGGTCTTCGGGACGCCGCCCCAGGACATCGCGCCCATGCCGGCCACGGTGCCGTTGGTGGAAATCAATGTGCGCATGCCCTGGGCCCGGCCGGTGCCCGACATTTTCTGGTTCGACAGCAGACTGCGGGTCTATTTTTCGGCGCAGGACAGACCCGCGCCGCTCGCCATCGTGATCGCCGGCACCGGCGGCGACGGCAACACCACCGCGCTGTCGACCTTGCGAGGCGCGCTGTACGGCGCGGGTTACCACGTCTTGACGATGCCGTCGCCCACCTTTCCGGGGTTCATCGTATCGACCTCCAGTACGGGCGTGGCCGGCGATTTGATGCAAGATGGGCAGGATCTCTACGCGGCAATGCAGCGCATCGTCGCCCACCTCCCGGGCAAGGTTCGAATCACCGACATCGATGTGCTCGGGTACAGCCTCGGCGGCGCCAACGCCGGCATCGTCAAATCGATCGATGCGACCGAGCACAAGCTGCATATTCATCGCGCCGTGATGATCGAGCCGCCGGTCAGTTTGTTCGATTCGGTCGGCAGGATGGATAAACTGTTCGCGCAGAACATCGGCTCCGGCGAGGCCGGCGTCGAGCGCCTGTACCAGAAAATCTATGCGCAGCTTGCGAATCTGTACCGAGCCTCGGACCGCGTGGAAATCGATACGAATTTCCTGTTGGCCGCCGCCGCCGCCGTATTGACCACCGACACCGAGTTCTCCGCGGCCATCGCGCTGATATTCCGGATCGATTTGATGAACGTGTTTTTCGCGGGCGATTTGTACGCCAAAACCGGCGTCGTCGTGGATCCGAACCATCCGCCGAGACCCGGCGAATCGATGGAGCGCATCGAACGCGTTCTGCGCGGCAAGCCGTTCTCCGAATATTTCACGAAGGTGTTCGCGCCGTATTACCTGCAGCGCCGCCCGAATTCGACCACCGAGTCGCTGATCGCGGCAAACCGCCTCGACGTCATCGGCGAGGCGCTGCGCGACGACCCCGACTACTACGTGCAGACCAACAGCGACGATCTGATTCTGAACAAGTCGGAGCTCGCCTGGCTGGTGTCGACGCTGGGCTCGAAAATCGTGGTCTACGATCACGGCGGCCATCTGGGCAATCTCGGTGACCGGCAGCAGATCGCCGACATGCTGGCTATGCTTGCCGGACGATGGCGGGGTTCCGCTCCATGAGATGCGGACCCTGCATGCTCGCATTGACGATGCTCTTGGGCGGCTGCGCGTCGCAGGACTTCATCATTCATCGATTGCCGCCGGAAACGCCCGCAGCCGACAACGCGGCGGCCGCGGCGCGGGCCGCGGCGCTCGCCAAGGCCGCGCAGGCGGCGAAGAGCGAACCCCAGAGCGGCGAGGGGCAGGCGCCGCCGCTCACGCCGGCCGACGCGCCGTCGATGCGCACCTACGATCCCTGGGAACGCATCAATCGCTTCAGCTATCGATTCAATACGCGCTTCGACGAAGCGGTGTTCCTGCCGGTGTCGAACGGCTATCGCCGGCTGCCCGCGCCGATCCGCTTGGGAGTGCACAATTTCTTCGGAAATTTGTCGGAAATCGACAGCATCATCAATTACGCGCTGCAGGGGCGATTGGGGCGCGGAGCGCGCAGCGTCGGCCGGTTCGTCATCAACAGCACCGTCGGCATCGGCGGTTTGTTCGATGTCGCCGCGAAGTTTCATCTCGCCAACGCGCCCACGGGCTTCGGCGCGACGCTCTCCAAATGGGGCATGCACCCCGGCCCCTATGTGGTCATTCCGATTCTGGGGCCCTCGACGCTGCGTGAAGGCATCGGTCTGCTCGGCGACTATGGTGTGCCGTACGGGATCAACATCGCCGATCTGTATCGCGGCGGCCAGTCGTGGGCTTTGGGGACGCTCGACGCCGTCGATACGCGCGCGAACATCAACTTCCGCTATTACGCGAGCGGCTCGCCCTTCGAGTATGACGACATCCGCTTTCTCTACGTGCGCAAGCTCCTGCTGGAGGACGAGGGGCTGCACAAGAAGGATATCCGCAAACGGCCGCCGCCGGACGTGCCTGCGGGCCAATAGGGGCGGGCGCCTCGAACGTGCTGCCACTCAGGATGTTATTCTCCCGCCACACTATCCGGGGATCTTGAGCGGCACTCACCAATGGATGCGTTGAAATCTAGCTTTTGGCTGCCGATGCGAATCCGCTGGCGAATCTTCTCATTTCTGTTCGGCTTCGGATTCCTGGCCTACGTGCAGCAGAAAACCATCACCGTCGCCGCCGAACGGATGATGCCCGAGCTCGGCCTGAGCCAGCTGCAGATCGGCTGGCTGGAGCAGGCATTCGTGCTGGGCTACGCCATTTTTCAAATGCCCGGCGGCATTTTTGGACAGCGCCTGGGAGCACGCCGGACCCTGGTCATCATCGGCCTGACGGCATTCTGCGCAACCATCGCCACGCCGTTGGCGCCGGAGTTCTGCACCGGACGCGGCTTGTTCGTGGCGCTGCTCGGCGCGCAGCTGCTGTTGGGGTGTTCTCAGGGCGCCATTTTCCCCGTGTCGGCCGGCGTATTCGAGGCCTGGTTTCCGCCGAATCGCTGGTCGTTCGTGCAGGGCTTGCAGACCATGGGCCTGCAGTTCGGCGCCGCGCTCACGCCGCCGCTGATTGCGTCGCTCATGGCCATGCTCGGCTGGCAACGCGCACTGCTGTGGGCGAGCGTGCCGGCGCTCGCGCTCATCGCATCATGGGCTTGGTACGGGCGCAACACGCCGCGCGAGCATCCCTCGGTATCGGAGCAGGAGCTGCGCGAAATCGGCGCTCAGCACTCGGCGCCCGGCGAGCCGACGGTGGACACGTCCATCAACCTCAGCCGGCTGTGGGGACTGCTCAGGAATCGCAACGTCCTGCTGCTCGGCATCTCCTACATGTGCATGAATTACACGTTCTATCTGCTGTCGAATTGGGTGTTTCTGTATCTCATTCAAGAGCGCAAGTTTTCGCTGTTGGAAAGCGGCTGGCTGGCGACGGCGCCGCCGCTCGCGGCCGCTCTGGGCGCCGGTGCGGGGGGCGTGGCGACCACCCTGTTGTGCCAGCGATTCGGCAACCGCTGGGGCTTTCGACTGATGCCGCTCGCGGCTTTGCCGGTGTCCGCCGTGCTGTTGCTGCTGGCGGTGAACGCGGCCAATCCCTATCTCGCCGTGGTGGCGCTCGCGACCTGCTACGGTTGCGTCGAGCTGACCGAAGGCGCGTATTGGGGCGCGGGCATGGCCGTGGGACGCGGGGACACCATGGCCGTGTGCGGATTCATGAACACCGGCGGCAATCTTGGCGGAATCATCGGCATCCCCATCGTTGCGTACTTCTCCAGTCTGCACCTGTGGTTCCTCGCCTTCATGGTGGGCGCGGGTTTCGCATTGGTGGGCGCGCTCGCGTGGCTCGGCATCGACGTGGCTGCGCCCGCCGACGCAGCAGCCGCGGCGATGAGCGGCGTCCCGAGTCCATTGGGGGAGCCATGAAGACCATCGTAGTCACGGGAGCGGCCCAGGGCGTGGGCCTCGCCACCGCCTCGTTGCTCGCCCGGTCGGTGCGCGTCATCTTGCTGGATCTGCAGCCGATGGATGCGCAGGTGGCGGCGCTGCGCGCCGCCGGGGCGGAAGCGGCCGCCTTCTCGGGCGACATCTCATCCGAGGCCTTCGTGCAGCACACGGCGCGGGCGCTGCACCGCGAACATGGGGCCATCGACGGCCTGGTCAACAACGCCGGCGTCAGTCTCATCGCACCGGCCGAACAGACCTCGTCGGCGCAGTGGCAGCGCGTCATGGACATCAATCTGTTCGGCCCTTTTCTGCTGTGCAAGCACCTGGGCGCCCACATGCTCGCGCGCGGC